>CAZIFP010000068.1:0-12192 GCA_964538105.1 uncultured Bifidobacteriaceae bacterium | reverse complement strand
TCCATTTGCATTAAGAGTCGCCCAATCTTGCCCGTAGGTTGGTTCACCATTGTCATTTTCGCCGGTTTCTATTGTCCAGTAGCGATAGCCTTCAATGTAATGATGGCCGATGTAATTTCTGACGTCATCCCATCCCCAAAAAATAATCCAAGAAACCGCGACCACAAAAATCATGAAACCGATTCGTAATTGTCGCAGGTTTATTACGTCGAAAACTTCTAACTTATGGATAAAAAAAGAAAACGCAGGCAGAAAGAGCCAAATACCGACAAATAGAAAAACGTGGGCTCGGAATGCTTCGCCGAACAACATGATTACAATCGCTGCCGCAATAAATATTAGCAGACCGAAGACAAATTCAATCGGATTCACGACATCACGCTAAAGGGAGCAATTTAGCATCTCAACTCAAAAACTGATGTCACTCTTTCATAGCATTGATGGCATTCATTAGAAACCACGTTATGGAAACATTTGTCACGCCATCTCGGTTCCATTCTGTGTCCTCAATTTTGATTGAGGTCAGGTCAGGAAAAGAAATTGGAGCGCAATTTAGGTGAGCGCAATTGGAATTTACATAGTCAACACATGCACACAACAGGCTAAAAGAACTTTCTCGATCCTCTTTCAACAACTGTTGCGCTTCGCGTTCGATAAACACGTGACGCAATTTTTGAAATAATTCGTGCGCTTTGGATTTTGAGGCGGCGTATTCTGAATCAGGAAGTCCGTGTGCATCGCGGATATGAATTCCAATCCTCTTGATAAATTCAATTGGAACTTGAGAAGATTTTTCGTTGCCCAGCGCCTTCTCAATCCGCGCCATGACGCGTTCCTTGCCGAGGACGTCGAGCAGATGGTAGAGGCTCGGGCCGGAAGTTTTGCCGGTCACGGCCAGCCGGCAGGGATGCACCAACACACCGGCTTTCACGCCCAGCGTCTTGGCGGTTTCCTTGAGCGCGGCCTCCAGGCTGGCGGCATCAAACGCCGGCGCGGCGGCAAAGGCGTCGCGCAGCTTTTCCAGCCGTGGCTTGTTCTCCGGCACAAAATCTTTTTTGGCAGACTCGGCGTCGTATTCAATTTTGTCCGTGAAATAAAATCCGGCGTAGGCGGGCAGTTCGCTAAAGGTCTTGAACTTGCCCTTGCAGGTGTCCAGCGCGGCCTTGACGTAGCCAAGCGCGAACGTGTTCGTATCAATCCCGGCCTTGGCGAAGGTGTGGACGGCGAGTTCGTAAAAGCGGTCGTCGGCCAGTTCGCGGGCGTATTCGCCCTGAAGCCAGAGGAGCTTCTCATAATCGAACTTGGCGTTGTGCCGGAGAATCTGCGGCAGGTCGAAGCGTTCGATGATGTCGGCGAGCGGCATTTTTTCAAGATTGTCCTTGGGCGACCAGCCGAGCAGGCAGAGATAATTATTCACGGCCTCGGGGAGAAAGCCATTTTCCAGATAATGCGTGAGCGATGCGCCGGTGTCGCGCTTGCTCATTTTGGAACCGTCGCCGTTCAGGATGAGCGGAATGTGCGCGTAGTGCGGCGGCTTGACGCCGAAGGCCTGAAAGAGTGCGATGTGCTTGGCGGTGTTGCTCAAATGATCTTCGCCGCGGATGACGTGCGTGATGTTCATTTCCAGATCATCAATGACGTTGACGAGGTGGAACACGGGCTGGCCGTCGGAGCGCAGGATGACGAAGTCGGGATCAATCTGCTCGCGGTCGGTGAGCGGTCGCAACACATCGCCGACGACGAGGTCGTGAATGAGAATCGGTTCGCGGGTCATTCGAAATTTAACCGCGCCTTCGTGTTCATAGGCGAGGTTGCGCCGGAGCAGTCCTTCGACGCGGTTAAGGTAATTCGCCTTGCGCTGCGACTGGAAATATGGGCCGCAGTCGCCCTTGCTGGGGCCGGTGGCGTCGCCGGTGAGCGGGCCTTCATCCCAGTCGAGTCCGAGCCAGCGGAGGCCGTTGAGGATGACGTCCACGGCTTCCTGGGAATTGCGCGCGGCGTCGGTGTCCTCGATGCGCAGGACGAACGTGCCGCCAGTATGCCGGGCGTAAAGCCAGTTGAAGAGAGCGGTGCGCGCACCGCCGATGTGAAGGTAACCGGTGGGCGAAGGGGCAAATCGGACGCGGGGTTTCATAGAATTTATTTAGCCACAGATTTTCACAGATGGACACAGATTAAAAACAAAAAGCGCCGGCCGGCGAATCATTTTGGATTGGGCGGTTGGCAAAATTTGATTATTTTGGTTTGCCATGCCGTTTCATTTGAAAAAGACGGAGCCACTGGACAAAGGCGTGCGGCGGTTGTGTCGCGAGCACCTCGGCGAGGCGCTGGAACGCCTGCGGAAGTCGCGGCATCCGGCGGCCATCCACGGCGTGCGCAAGGAAATCAAAAAACTGCGCGCCCTCCTCCGGCTCGTGCGCGGCGGAATCGGCCGGGGCGATTATCGCAAGACCGAGGATTCATTGCGCCAGGCCGCCGACCGGCTGGCCGCTTCGCGCGACGCGCGGGTGATGCTCCAGGCGTTCGAGCAACTGGCCGGCGGCAAGGCGGCGCGGCGGTTTCCAAAAATCTGGAAGGCACTGCAAAAAAACCGGCACCGGGAAGCGCGGCGGTTCCGGGACGACGATTCCATCGCGGCGGCCAAAAAGAATTTGCGGAAAACAGACCAGCGCTGGGCCGGGGTGAAAATCAAGCTGTCCGGCTGGGCGGCAATCGAACCCGGTTTGCGGGATAGCGTCCGACGCGGGCGGCAGACCTGCAAACTCGCGCGACGGCAGCCGTCTTCGGAGCATTTCCATGAATGGCGCAAGCAGGTGAAAAATCTCTGGCACCAGCTCCGGCTGCTTTGCCCGGCGTGGCCGCCGGCGGCGCGCACCCTGACCGATGGGTTGGAACAACTCGGTGGTCTGCTTGGTAAAGAGCATGACCTCGCCTTGCTGAAACGTTTCATCATGAAACACCATGCTGAAGACGAAGGCGAAGCCCTGGCGTTAAACGGGCTGATTGAGGCAAGCCAGGCAAAGCGCCGCGCCGCCGCATTGAAGCTGGGAACTCGACTTTATGCGGAAGCGCCGGCGATTATTTGCCACCGGCTGGGGAATTATTGGAATGACTGGCGCGGTAAATGAAAAAGGCGCTTCGACGAATCGAAGCGCCTGTTGAAAAGGAAAAATTACTTGGTGCCGAGGATCGCGTCCTTCGCGGCCTTGGCGACGCGGAACTTCACGACGCGCTTGGCTTTGATCTGAATGGCTTCCCCGGTCTTCGGGTTGCGGCCCATGCGGGCGGCGCGGTTCTTGAGGACGAGCTTGCCGATGCCGGGCAGCGTGAACGTGTCCTTGGCGTGCTTGTAAGCGAGCGCCGCCAGATGGTCCAGGATTTCCGCCGCCTGCTTCTTGGAGAGCTGCGCTTTTTCAGCGATGGCGGTGACGAGTTGGGATTTGGAGAGTGCTTTGGCCATAATGTTGTTTTCTTTCGATGGTTGTTGTTGTTCGGTTTAGTTACAAAAGTCGTGTGACTTGAGTGGAATTAAAGGATTTCCACGGATTCGTGCAAGCAAAAAACAAAAATAAATTGCATTATTTTTTGGGTGGCGACGGGTGGGGCTTGACTTCACCGGCCAATTTTCCAACATCCGTGCGTGCCGCTGTTCACAATCCAGAACGAATTTCACTACGAAATCACCCGCAAAATCTTTGAGGGCGGCATGGGCGTCGTCTATGAGGCCGAGCAGCACGGCGCGCAGAAATTCATCAAACGGGTCGCCATCAAAATCATTCGGCCGAGTTTCGCGGCCCAGAAGATGTTCATCGAGAATTTCGTCGGCGAAGCCAAGCTCGTCGCCGATTTGATTCACACGAACATCGTCCAGACGTATCATCTCGGCGAGGCCAACGGTGTTTGCTTTATCGCCATGGAATTGATCCGTGGGGTGAATCTGGAGCAGTTCCACCGGCAGTTGACTGACAAGCGGAAGAAATTGCCCAAGGAACTGGCGGTGTTCATCACCAGCCGCGTCGCGCGCGGACTGGCCTACGCACACGCGAAGACGGACAAGGACGGCAAACCGCTCGGCATCGTCCACCGCGACGTGAGCTTCAAAAACATCATGATCGCGTTCGAGGGCGACGTGAAGCTGACGGACTTCGGCATCGCCAAGGCTACCGGCTTTCTCACGGATCAGGAAGGCGAAGTCGTGGCCGGCAAGGCGGATTACATGAGCCCCGAACAGGCCGACTTTCAAGTCACTGACAAGCGCTCCGATTTGTTTTCCGTCGGAGTCGTGCTGGCGAACTTGCTGCTCGGCCGGAATATTTTCAAGGGTGAAAACGCCGAGGAATCACGCCAGCGCATTTTGAACCAGCCGATTCCCGATTTTCGGGCGCTCGACCCGCGCATTGACGACAAGCTCAACGACATCCTGCACCATTGCCTCACGCGCGACTTGAACCGGCGTTTTGCCACGGCGGACGAGCTGATGTATGACTTGGAATATTACATCTACCACGACGGCTACGGTCCGACCAACGAGACGCTCGGCAAATTTATCCGTGAGTTGTTCGGGCAATCGGTTCCGGCTGCGTCGATGGCCGAAGATTCCCATGGCAAAACTGTCCTGCTCGAACAAACCGCGCGTCTCAAAGAACACGCGCCGAAAAAATGAAACGCGCCGCCGCCCAGACTGTGAAATTGGGGCTGATCCAAACCGGCTGCTCCGCGAATCCCGACGCGAACCTCAAAAAAACCCTCGCGCTCATCGGACGCGCCGCCAAGGCTGGCGCGAAAATCATCTGCACGCAGGAGCTTTTCCGCTCGCAGTATTTTTGCCAGAGCGAAGCCCACAAAAACTTTGAGCTGGCCGAAAAGATTCCCGGCCCCAGCACCGACGCGTTCTGCAAGCTCGCGAAAAAGCACAAGGTCGTCATCATTGCTTCGCTGTTCGAGAAACGCGCCGCCGGCGTTTATCACAACACCGCCGCCATCGTTGACGCCGACGGCTCGCTGCTCGGCATCTACCGGAAGATGCACATTCCCGACGACCCGTTGTTCTACGAAAAATTTTATTTCACGCCCGGCGACCTCGGTTTCAAGACTTGGAACACCCGCTACGGAAAAATCGGCGTGCTGATCTGCTGGGACCAGTGGTATCCCGAAGCCGCGCGGCTCACGGCGATGCAAGGCGCACAAATTTTATTTTATCCGACCGCCATCGGCTGGCATCCGAGTGAGAAGAAAGAATACGGCGAACGCCAGCATGGTGCGTGGGAAATCATCCAGCGCTCGCACGCCGTGGCCAACGGCTGCTTCGTCGCCTCCGTCAACCGCATCGGCCACGAAATCATCAAAGGCGTAGGCGGCGACGGCTTGGAATTTTGGGGCCAAAGTTTTGTGGCCGGGACTTCCGGCGAAATTCTCGCCAAAGCCTCGACGGACAAGGAGGAGATTTTGATCGTGCCGGTTGACCTCGCCAAAGTGGACGTGACGCGCACGCACTGGCCGTTCCTGCGCGACCGCCGGATTGATGCCTACGGAAATCTGACGAAGCGGCTGGTGGACTAGCAAAAGCGAAGCTTCGTTAAAATCGTCGCTTGCCGGAAACCCCAAACGATGCTTTCTTTCTTCGACCAATGAGCCAGCCGTATGAGGAAATTTTGGAGGGCGCGTCGTTGCCGCGTTCCGCGCCCGGACCCCGGCACGAACAAATTTGCGCCCGCCTGCACGCCGCGATGGCGGCCAGCGTGTCCAACCTGAACAGCACGCAGCTCCTCGCGCCGCGCACTAAGGTCCAGGTGTCGCGCGCCACCGCCATTTGCCCCGACCTCGCGCTCATCACGACCGCCACGGGCAAGCTCTGGCTGGCCGTGGAGATCGTCCACACGGGCGACCATCATGCCGACACAGTCATCAAAAAGGAGGTTTATGAGCGCGCCCGCGTGCCACGCCTCTGGATGGTGGATCCGCGCTACGACAACGTGGAGATTTACCACCACACGGAGTTCGGCCTGGTGTTGAAGGGCATTCTGGCCGGCAGCGAGGTGCTGGCGGAAAAGCTGGTGCCGGAATTTCAATTTGTCATTGCCGAATTGTTTGCCACGCCCAAGGCCGGCCAAGGTCAGGGCTGATTTGCTTGAACGCAAACTTGTGTTAATTTGTCTAGTTAATATTAAATCTAACCAAACCACCTATGAAAAAATCCAAACTGATCCTCGCGCTTGCCGCCGGCCTGATGCTGGCGTCCAGCGCGTCACGCCTGCTCGCCGATGATGCGGGCAAGGCCATCACCATCACCGGCAACATGGTCTGCGGCAAATGCACGCTGCATATCACTGACAAATGCCAGAACGTCGTCCAAGTCACGCAGGACGGAAAGACGGTTAATTATTTCCTGATTCAAAACGACACCAGCAAGGACGCGCACGAAGCGGTGTGTCACGGTGACACGGAGAAAGTGACCGTCACCGGCACGGTTGAAGAAAAAGATGGCAAGGAAATTTTGACGCCGACAAAAATCGAGCCGGTCAAATCGTAATTCGTAAAATAGTTGAATGGTTGAACCGTTGAATTGGGAAACCGATTTAACGGTTTAACTTTTTAAAGGTTCAACGACTGGTTGAATTTTACACAGTCCTCATATTTCACGCCGCTGCCGCCGAAGATGTCCAGCGCCGAGCCGATGGTCAGGTCAATCTTCCCCTGCCCTAGTTTTGTGACCGCTTCCAAGTCCGCCAATGAATTGGCACCGCCAGCGTAGGTCGTGGGGATCGGCGTCCAGCGGCCAAGCTTCCCGACCAGTTCGCCGTCAATGCCGCGGCACAAGCCTTCCACGTCCACAGCATGAATTAAAAATTCCGCGCAGAAGCCGGAAAGCCTTTTGATCGTCTCCGCATTCACGGCGAGTTCGGTGAATTTCTGCCAGCGGTCGGTCACAACAAAATAATCGTCGCCGCGCTTGCGGCAGCTCAAATCGAGCACGAGCTTTTCCCTGCCGATGGCCTTGACGAGTTCATCCAGACGCGCCCAATCCACGCGGCCTTCACGGAAAACCCAGCTCGTGACGATGACGTGCGACGCGCCGGCATCAAGCCAGCCGCGCGCATTCGCTGCGTTCACGCCGCCGCCGATGTGCAAGCCGCCGGGAAACGCGGCGAGCGCGGCACGGGCTTCCGCTTCGTTGCCGGAACCAAGCATGATGACGTGGCCACCGAACAACTGGTCGCACCGGTAAAGCTCGGCAAACCACGCGGCGGATTTCTCGGAGACAAAGTTCGTGCGCAGGCCGGCGTCGCCGAGCGTGCCGCCGACGATTTGCTTCACTTTGCCTTCGTGCAGGTCAATGCAGGGACGAAACATGGTGTCAGGCTAGATTCGCGCGCCCCAAGTTCAAAGCCGAAAGATGAAACAAAAAGCTGCCCCGGTTTCCCGAAGCGGCTTTTGAATTTAATGGCAGGGCGGCGTTACTGCGCCGCTCAAACTAGAACCTGACCGGCAGGTCAGCCTACCAAATGATTTATTTCTTCTTCGCGATCTTCGCTTTGCGCTTCTCTTCGATGGCGGCCTGGGCCGCAGCCAGACGCGCGACGGGCACGCGATACGGCGAGCAGCTCACATAAGTCAAGCCGGCACGATGGCAGAACTTCACGGAGTCGGGGTCGCCGCCGTGTTCACCGCAGATGCCGAGCTTGATGCCAGGACGGGTCTTGTTACCCTTCTCGGCCGCTATCAGGATGAGCTGGCCGACGCCGGTCTGGTCAATCGAGGCGAACGGATTCTTCTTGATGATTTCATTCTCGGTGTAGGCACCGAGGAAGGAACCGGAGTCGTCGCGCGACATGCCGAGGCAGGTCTGCGTGAGGTCGTTCGTGCCGAAGCTGAAGAACTCGGCCGTCTGCGCGATTTCATCCGCCGTGAGCGCGCCGCGCGGCACTTCAATCATGGTGCCGACGGAGTAGGTGAATTTCACTTTCTTTTCCTTCATCACCTGCGCGGCGACTTCATGGACGATGGCGACCTGCAAGTCGAGTTCGCGTTTGAAACCAACGAGCGGGATCATGATTTCCGGTTTCGGTTTGAAACCCTGTTTCTGCGCATCGGCCGCGGCTTCGAACACCGCGCGGGCCTGCATGCGGGTGATTTCAGGGAACTTGATGCCGAGACGGCAGCCGCGGAAACCGAGCATCGGGTTGAACTCGTGCAGTTCGTGGACGCGGTTGATGATCTTCTCGACGGGGATGTTGAGCTTTCGCGCGAGGTCCATCTGCGATTCCTTGGTGTTGGGCAGGAACTCGTGCAGCGGCGGATCGAGGAAACGGATGGTGGCCGGGAATCCTTTCAGCTCCTTGAAGATGCCGAAGAAGTCGTCGCGCTGATACGGCAGCAATTTGGCGAGCGCGTCTTCGCGCATGGCCAGCGTGTCGGCGAGGATCATCTCGCGCATCGCGTCAATGCGGTTGCCCTCGAAGAACATGTGTTCCGTGCGCGTAAGACCGATGCCCACCGCGCCGAACGCGACGGCCTGCGAGGTCTGCTCCGGCGTGTCGGCGTTCGTGCGCACCTGCAGGCGCGTGAACTGCGAACACCACTTCATGAGCTGGTTGTAATTCTTGAACTTCTCGGTGGCCTGCGCGGCTTTGTCGCCGTGCAACATGCCGGAGATGATTTCAGACGGCGCGGTCTTGACTTCGCCCGCGTAAACCGTGCCGGCGGTGCCGTCAATGGAGAGGTATTCGCCTTCCTTGAACGTCTGGCCGCTGATGGTGACGGTCTGCTTGTCGTAATCCACATGCACGCCGCTGGCACCGCAGACGCAAACCTTGCCCATTTGACGGGCGACGAGCGCCGCGTGCGAACTGACGCCGCCACGGGCGGTCAAAATGCCTTCCGCCGCGATCATTCCGCGCAAATCTTCCGGGGAGGTTTCGACGCGGACGAGCAGAACTTTTTCACCCTTCTTCTCGGCTTCCACCGCGCGTTCGGCGTTCAGGTAAATTTTGCCCGAAGCGGCACCGGGACCCGCCGGCAAACCGGTGGCGATTACCCTGGCCTTCTTCACTTCCGCGAGATCAAAGATCGGCGCGAGGAGCTGGTCGAGCTGGTCCGCCGGATTCCGCAACACGGCGGTCTCGGCGTCAATCAATTTTTCCTTCACCATGTCGGCGGCGAATTTCAGCGCGGCGGCGGCGGTGCGTTTGCCGTTGCGCGTCTGAAGCATGAACAGCTTGCCTTCCTGCACGGTGAACTCGATGTCTTGCACGTCCTTGAAATGTTTTTCGAGGGTGGCGCGAACCTTGAGCAGTTCGGCGTAGGAAGCGGGCATCACGTTCTTGAGCTTGAGCACGGGCTCGGGCGTGCGGACGCCGGCGACGACGTCTTCGCCCTGGGCGTTGACGAGGAATTCGCCGTAGAATTCGTTGGTGCCGTTCGCCGGGTTGCGCGTGAACGCGACGCCGGAACCGGACTTGTCGCCGGTGTTGCCGAACACCATGGCCTGCACGTTGACGGCGGTGCCCCATTCGGTCGGTATATTATATTTGCGGCGATAAACCATCGCGCGGTCGTTCATCCAGGAACCAAACACGGCACCGGCGGCACCGCGCAACTGGTCCCACGGATCATTCGGGAAAACATGGCCGGTGCGGTCCTTGACGAGCGCCTTGAAACGCTTGACGAGTTCGGCCTGGTCGGCGGCGGTCAGTTCAGAGTCAACGATGTCCTTGTGATATTTCTCGTGCTTGAACTCGTGGATGACAGTTTCAAACGGCTCGTGATCTTCGCCTTCCTTTTTCTGCACGCCGAGCACGACGTCGCCATACATCTGGATGAAGCGGCGGTAGCAGTCCCACGCAAAGCGCGGATTCTTCGTGGCGTCGGCCAGCGCGATGACCGACTGGTCGTTCAAGCCGAGGTTCAAAATCGTGTCCATCATGCCAGGCATGGAATCGCGCGCGCCGGAGCGCACGGCCACGAGCAATGGCATTCCGCCCGTCGCGCCAAACTTCGTGCCCATGATTTTCTCCATGTTGATGATGCCGGCGGCCATCTGCGCCTGAAGTTCCTTCGGATAGGTTTTCTTGTGCGCGTAGAAGTAGGTGCAGACTTCAGTGGTGATGGTGAAACCGGGAGGCACGGGCAGACCGATGCGGGTCATCTCAGCGAGGTTTGCGCCTTTGCCGCCGAGCAGCGGCTTCATCGAGCCGTCGCCGTCGGCTTTTTTGTTGCCCCAGGTATAGACGTATTTGTTGGATTTTGATTTGGCCATAAATTCTATTTTCTTCAGGTGATTTCGTCAGTGAAACGAGCCGTGAAAATATCAAACGCGCCATTAGAGTCAATGATTGTAGCGCCAAAAAACAACGGGCGGTGAAAAAATATCAAGAAACGGCCATATAATATATCATATCATCAAATCAGGATGCGTTGATTTTTAATTTGTTTTTCCGGCATGGACGATTATCTTACCGCCATGTCGAACCACGCCGGCCTTCTCCAACGCGCGCTCCGCGAACGCATCGTCATCCTTGACGGCGCGATGGGCACGACGATCCGCGCCTATGGGCTGGGTGAAGCGGAGATTCGCGGCGAGCGGTTCAAGGATTCCAAAAAGGATCTGAAGAACAACGGCGACTTGTATTCGCTGACGCAGGCGGACACGATTGGCGACATCCATCGGCGTTTTCTCGAAGCTGGTGCGGACATCATTGAGACCAATACTTTTTCCGCCACGAGCATTGGCCAGAGCGAATTTTTCCTGGACGACCCGCGCGAACACGGCGGGCGCAAGGATCCGGCATTTTACCAGGACGTCATCGAAAACAAATTTCTGAACGACCTCGCCTGGGAAATTAACGAGCAGTCCGCCAAACAATGCCGCGAATGGGCCGACCGCACCGCCAACAAAACGGGCCGTCCCCGTTTCGTTGCCGGCGCGGTGGGGCCGCTGACGGTGTCGCTCTCGAATTCACCGGATGCGGATGATGCCGGTTTCCGCGTCTGCACGTTTGACCAAGTCAAAGCCTCCTACGCAAACCAAGTCCGCGCGCTCATCGCCGGCGGTTCGGACTTGCTGCTCGTCGAAACAATTTTTGATTCGCTCAACGCCAAGGCCGCGCTGGTGGCGATTCAGGAAGTGTTCGAGCAAGACAAGAAAATTCTGCCCATCATGATTTCCGCCGCCGTCGGTCGCGGCGGTGAAACCATGATTTCCGCGCAGACCATCGAGGCGTATTGGAACGCGATGAAGCATGTGAAGCCAATCGCCATTGGTCTCAACTGCTCGCTCGGCCCGGATTTGATGAGGCCGTTTCTTGAGGAGCTTTCCGAAAAATCGAACACGGCCATTTCGTGTTATCCTAACGCCGGCTTGCCGAATCCGCTGTCGCCCACCGGCTTTGATTTGAAACCAGAGGACATGGCCAGGTTCCTTAGTGAATTTGCGAACAGCGGTTTGATCAATATTGCCGGCGGCTGCTGCGGCAACACGCCTGAACATATTGCCGCGATTGCGAAGGCTTTGGAAAACAAGCCGCCGCGTGAAACGAAATCCGAAACAAAGTTTTCGACCGGCGCGGCGATTCCGCTGCGCCTGTCAGGCTCGCAGCCGTTCACGCAGCAAATCGGATCGTTCATCATGATCGGCGAGCGCACGAACGTGGCGGGATCGCCAAAGTTTGCGAAGCTCATCAAGGAAAATAAATACGAGGAAGCCGTCGCCATCGCGCGGCAGCAGGTTGAGAACGGCGCGAACATCATAGACATCTGCATGGATGAAGGGATGATTGACGGCGTCGCGGCGATGACCCGTTTCCTGCAGTTGCTCGGCAGCGAGCCGGAAGTCGCCAAAGTTCCGTTCATGGTGGACTCGTCAAAATGGGAGGTCATCGAGGCCGGTCTGAAATGCGTTCAGGGCAAAGGCATCGTGAACTCCATTTCGATGAAGGAAGGCGAAGCGAAATTTCGTGAACATGCGCACAAAGTTTTGAAATACGGCGCGGCCGTCGTCGTCATGGCGTTTGATGAAAACGGCCAAGCTTCGACTTACGCGGACAAAATCCGCATCTGCGAACGCGCCTATCGCATTCTCGTGGATGACGTTGGTTTTCCGCCGGAAGACATTATTTTTGATCCGAACATCCTCACCGTCGGCACCGGCATCGAGGAGCACAACAACTACGCCGTGGACTTCATCGAAGCCACGCG
>CAZIFP010000067.1:0-12313 GCA_964538105.1 uncultured Bifidobacteriaceae bacterium | reverse complement strand
TGGTGACGACGGTTTTGGATTTGAAGGTGCTGCGGTGGATGCTCGGCAGCGCGTCGGTGTTCATCGCGGTCGGCGCGCTGGTGATTTTTCAGCCGGAACTCCGCCGGATGCTGGGCGAACTCGGCAACCTGCCGCTCTTCGCCAGCGCGAGCGAACAGCGCGAGGCCATCGAGGTCGTCATTCAAACCGTCGAGCGGCTCGCGGAGGTGAAAATCGGCGCGCTCATCGCCATCGAGCAGTCCATCCTCCTGCAGGAAGCGGTCGAATCCAGCCTGCCGGTGGATTGCGACGCGACGCCGGAAATGCTGGAGACGATTTTCTTCCCGAACAACGCGATCCACGACGGCGGCGTGATTTTGAAGGGCGACCGTATCGCCTATGCCGCGTGCATTTTTCCGCTGACGCAGCGGCAGGACTTGAACAAGTCGCTCGGCACCCGCCACCGCGCGGCGATCGGCTTGAGCGAGGAGACCGACGCCGTCATCGTCGTGGTGTCCGAGGAAACCGGCATGGTTTCCTACGCCTACAAGGGCCAGCTCGTGCGCGGCGTGACGGCCGAGGAACTGCGCGCGTTCCTGACCTCGGTGATTTTGCAGCCCGCCAAATCGCACGGCTTCGTCAAATGGCTGCGGGCGCAACTGGGCGAACGCCACCGCACCGACGGCCCGGCGGTCATCACCAAACACGAACCGCGGCCGGCCGCGAAGAAATGAAAAACTCAACAGGCAAAATTAAAAATGCCGCGGTGGTTTGCGCCGCGCGGCGTCCGCGTTTTTCATTTTTCATTTTTCATTTTTAATTTGTATGCGCGACCTGTTTTTCAAAGACCTAGGCTGGAAAATTTTTTCGGTGCTGCTCGCGGCGGGCATCTGGCTGACCGTCCACCGGATTTTGCTGGAATCCCCCGAGCCGGCGTCGCCCGGTGGCACCAGCACGCTCACCTGCGACCGGCCGGTGACCATCGTCGCGGGATCCGCCGACGTGCGCGAGTTTCGTCCGTTGCAACCCACCGTTTCCGTCACCGTCAGCGGCCCGCCCGAAGTCATCGGCAAGCTCGAGCCAGACCAGATTCGTGCCAGGGTGGACCTGACCGATGCCGGACTTGTAAAATCTTCAAAACTACCGGTGGAAATTTCCGTGCCAGCGGGTATAACAGTCGTGAGAATCAAACCCGAGACCATCGGCGTCATTCCGCCGCCGCCCAAGCAATGATAAATTCATGAGTTCACCCAGGAAAATCTTCGGCACCGACGGCGTACGCGGCACGGCGAACATCGAACCCGTCACGGCGGAAACCGCGCTGAAACTCGGCCGCGCCGCCGCGCACGTTTTCAAAAATCTCGAGCGCCAGTCGCGCGGGCGCGGCAAACACAAAATCGTCATCGGCAAGGATACGCGGCTTTCCGGCTACATGCTGGAAAACGCGATTTCGTCCGGCATCCTTTCGATGGGCGTGGATGTGCTGTTCATCGGGCCGTTGCCGACGCCGGGCGTGGCCTACGTCACGCGCAGTTTGCGCGCAGACGCCGGCATCGTCATCACCGCGTCGCACAATCCCTACACCGACAACGGCATCAAGTTTTTCCGCGCCGACGGCTACAAGCTGGACGACAAGATCGAAGGCGAAATTGAAAACCTGGTTTTCACCGGCGAAATTGAGAACGTCCGGCCAAGTTCGGAGCTGATCGGCCAGGCCGTCCGCATTGATGACGCGCTGGGGCGCTACATCGAATTCGCCAAGTCCTCGTTCCCCAAAGGCCTGACGCTGGAAGGCGTGAAGATCGTTTTGGACTGCGGCCACGGCGCGGCCTACAAATCCTCGCCCAGCGTGCTGCGCGAACTTGGCGCGGAAGTCATTATCTATGGCAATGTGCCTGACGGCAAAAACATCAATGCCAACTGCGGCTCCATGCACCCGGAAGCCATGTGCAAAAAAGTCGTCGAACATGGCGCGCACATCGGCATCGCGCACGACGGCGACGCCGACCGCGTTTTGCTTTGCGATGAAAAAGGCAATTTGATTGATGGCGACGACATCATGGCCATCGCCGCGCTCGAAATGCTGGCGGAAAAAACTTTGGCCAAAAAAACTCTGGTCAGCACCGTGATGAGCAACGCCGGACTGGAAGCCGCCATCATGCAGGCCGGCGGCACCATGCTCCGCACGCCCGTCGGCGACAAGAACGTGATTGATGAAATGCTGCGCGAGGGTTTCAACTTTGGCGGCGAGCAGAGCGGGCATCTGATTTTCCGCGACTACGGCACGACCGGTGACGGCCTGGTGGCTGCGCTGCAAATTTTGCGGATTCTCAAAACGAAACAAACGCCGCTCTCCAAACTGGCACAATGCTGGACTCGGTTTCCGCAACTCGTGACCAACCTGAAGGTGCGCGAGAAAAAACCGTTCGCACAGCTCGACGGCGTCAACTCGCTTGTCGCCGAGGCGGAAAAGGAATTGTCCGCGCAAGGCGGACGACTGCTGCTGCGGTATTCCGGCACGGAACCGAAAGTGCGGCTGCTCGTGGAAGGCCGCGACGCGAAATCGCTGGAAACGTGGTCCAAAAAAATCTGCGGCGCGATTCAGAAGCAGATTGGCGCGTGACAAGCCGGGTTTCACCCGAGGCACCACCAGCACGCCGACCCGCAACACCAAGGCGGGCTGCTTTTCGCCGTCCCGGAAACGACCCCGGCTTCAGTTTTTTGCCGCCGACCGGCTCACGGCAGATTTGATTTGAATTCGTAGTGGAGACGGTTATTTTTCTTGAACAGTGAAAATCATCTTTTTTGTCGCTGTTGGTTGCGCGTTCTTTTCCATGCCTGTCCGCGCGCAGGTGAGCGTGACGACCTACCACAATAACAACCATCGCGACGGCGCCAATCTGAACGAGACGATCCTGAACCTGACGAATGTCAACCCGACGACGTTCGGCAAGCTCTTTTCCTACGCGGTGGACGGCTATGTATATGCGCAGCCGCTGTATGTGCCGAACGTGGCGATCACCGGACAGGGCCCGCACAACGTCTTGTTCATCGCGACGGAGCACAACACGGTCTATGCATTCGACGCTGACAATGCAGGCGCGGGGGGCGGGTTGCTCTGGCAGACCAATCTCGGAATCGCCGCCGTGTCGGTGACGGCCACCTACACCAACAAGGATTTTGGAACGCGCTATCTCGGCGGAGCATTCAAAAACATTGTTCCCGAGGTGGGCATCACCGGCACGCCGGTGATTGATACGAATACCGGCACGCTTTATGTGGATACATTCACCGGCGAGCCCGGCGGCGGCGTGACGAATTATTTTCATCGGCTGCACGCATTAAACATCGCCGACGGCTCGGAGCGGAGTTTCAGCCCGGTGCCGGTCACGGCCTCGGTTTCAGGCAATGGCGTGGACAGTTCCGGCGGGCTGGTAACATTCAATCCCAAACAGCAGATCCAGCGGACGGCGCTGACGCTGGCGGGTGGGATCGTCTATGTCGCTTACGCCGGCTATGACGACACCGACCCGTATCACGGCTGGATCATCGGTTTCAATGCGACCAACCTGGTGCAACTGACCAACTACGTTTTCAACACGACGCCAAACAGCACGATCGCGGCCTACGGCGTGAATGCCGGTGAAGGCGGCATCTGGATGAGCGGCGGCGGATTGGCGGTGGATGACAGCACCAATTTATATTTCGAGGTCGGCAATGGAATTTTCAACGTCACGAACAATTTTGGAAACACGGAATACGGCGACAGCTTCATCAAACTCTCGACGACCAATGGCCTGGCCGTCGCGGATTATTTCACGCCTTACAACCAGTTCTCTTTGCAGGCTGGCGATTTGGATCTCGGTTCGGGCGGACTTTTGATTTTGCCGGATCAATCGGGAACCAATCCCCATCTATTGCTCGGTGCCGGCAAACAAGGACTGATTTACCTGATTAACCGCGACCAGATGACGACTGGCAACAATCATTACGATGCGACCGGCAGCGTTGATTTTGTAGTGCAGACCGTGACCAGCGCATACCAAGGATGCTATGATACGCCCGCCTATTTTAACGGGGAGATTTACTACGCCTTCACCGGGGATTACTTTAGGGCGTTTGCTTTAACGAATGGTGTGTTAAGCAACAATTCAGTTTCGGCAGACGGTTCAGGCACTTATAGCTTTCCGGGAGCGACGCCAAGTATTTCGGCCAATGGAACCAACAACGGCATCGTCTGGACGCTGAAAATGGGCGCGCCGGCAGTGCTGGTGGCCTGCGACGCTGCAAATCTCTCGGCCGAAATTTACAACAGCAGCCAGGCATCTGGCGGCCGTGACCAGCTCGCCGGCGGAACCAAGTTCGCCGTGCCGACGGTGGCCGACGGCAAAGTTTTTGTCGGCAATTCAAATTCCGTGTCCGTGTTTGGACTGCTCGCCGGCACGTTCGCCTTCAGTTCACCCGCTTACAGCACGAAGCAAAGCGACGGCACGGCAACCATCACGGTGAACCGGGTGGATGGAACGAACGGCGCGGTGCAGGTGTCATACGCGACAGTCGCGGGCGGGACGGCCACCAACGGCACGGATTACACCGCGGTATCGGACACGCTGAATTGGACAAACGGCGAGTCCGCCGCAAAAACTTTCACCGTGTCCATCCTGAACAATTCCTACGTTCAGCCGGACGTGACCGTGAACCTCGCGCTGAACAGCCCCTCCACCGGCACGGCGCTCGGCGTGCCATCCACCGCCGTGCTGACCATCATCCAGCCGCCAATTTCCGCGTGGAAGCTGGCGTATTATGGCGCGGACGCCAACAACCCCGCCATCGCCGGTGATTCGGCGGATCCGCAAAACGACGGCATTGTCAATCTGCTGGCGTATGCCTACGCGCTCAATCCGCTGGTGGGCAACACGAATCCGTTAACCGGCAGGATTGCAGGCAACCAGTTCCAGTTGAATTTCCCGCGCAATCTCGCGGCCAGTGACATCACCTACAACATCCAGTCTTCGGCAAATTTAAACCTCTGGAGCAATCTGTTGATCTTCACCGCCGCGACTGGCTGGGTGACGAACGTGGCCGGGGCGACGGTTTCTGAATCGGCAACCAATGGCCTGCCGCCCAACCAATACGTCAACGTAATTGCGACAACCTCGACCAACGTGATGGGGAACGCTGCGAACCAGTTTTTACGGCTGCAAATTCATCGCTGATCGCATTCTGCCTCGCCTGCCGTTTGAAGCAGAAATGAAGGACTGAAAATTTATCTTCCGTTGGCGCGAATGGCCTGGCTCAACGCGTCGTTGAATACTTCCGCCTGCTGCAATGCTTCCAGCGTCAGGTGCATCCGGTAGCGCCAGTAATTTTTCGGGTTGGCCGGCACGTTGATGCGCTCGGCGTCCACATCCTTCCGGCGCAATTCCCCGTCCATGCCCAGCAGATCCTGCAACTGGAAAATGCTCCACATGGCCGGCGAGGCGAGATGCTGGCGCACAATGGCCTGGTTGATGCCGGGGTCGCAATGCAGCGGCGCGTCGACGTGACCGTGCAGTTCCGATTGATAAAACTTCTGCGTGAATTTCCGGTCCTCCTCCCACCAGCCGCGGAGGGTGCTCATGTCGTGCGTGCCGGGCGTGACGACGCTCAAGTAGGGCGCGTCCGCCGGGCGGGAAAACGACACGCCCATCGCCTTGGGCATCCGCTGGATTTCCAGGCTCAACAGGCCGAGCTGCTTCATCAAATCCGGCACGCACGCGGGCACGAGGCCGAGGTCTTCGCCGCAGATGAGCATGTTGGTGACGCGCTTGAGCGCCGGCAGCTTTTGCAGCGCCTCCTGCATCCAGAAACCGTCCTGCCGGCGGAAAAAATAATCCACATAAAGCTCCTTGAGCTTCGCCTGCGTCGCTAGGTCGAGAGCCTTGAACGACGGCGTGTCCATCATCGCGAACCGGCAATGGAATTCGTGGCCGCCGGATTTTTCCACCTCGAACAAAATCACGTTGCTGATCAGGTCGAACAGGCCTTCCTTGAGCTTCTGGTTTTGCGCGGTGGCTTCCAGCTTCGCAAAATGATTTTCCACCTGCCGCTGCGTGGCGAATTCGAGTTTGAGAAAATAATTTCCGCCGGCCTGCGGCACGAGGAACTCGCGCTTCACCTGTTCCGCGTCCGCGCCGAAAATTTCTGCCAGGACTTTTTCATTGATGAACGGCTTCACGAAACGGTCGTGATTAAAATGAATTCCGCGCTGGCTGAACTCCGCCAGCTTCACCGGAATCGCCGGCACAAAATATCCGAGGATGCCCTCGACCGCGTGCGCCGGGCTGCTCCAGATGCGGAAGAAGCCGAGAATGTGGTCAATCCGAAACGCGTCGAAGTAGCAGCCCATCTGCGCGAACCGCTGCTTCCACCACGCGAAACCGTCCTGCTTCATGCGCGGCCAGTTGTAGGTCGGGAAGCCCCAGTTCTGTCCCTTCACCGCGAAGGCGTCCGGCGGCGCGCCCGCCTGCATATCGGTGTGATAAAGTTCCGGCTGCTGCCAGACATCCGCGCCGTGACGATAAACGCCGATGGCGATATCGCCCTTCAAAATCAAGCCCTGCGCGTGGATGTATCTGGCGGCGTCCTGAAGCTGAAGGTGCAGATGAAACTGGATGAAATAATTCAACTCAATCTCGTCACGCACGGCGGAATCATTTTCGACGAGGACGGCGATTTCCTTCGTGTGATAAACGCGATGCGCCGGCCACTGGTTGAAATCCGCCGTGCCGAACTTGTCGCGTAGAGCGCAGAATGCCGCGTAAGGCACGAGCCAGTGTTTGTTCGGCTCAAAAAATTCCCGGTATTCGGCGGAGGCAAAAATTTCCTCTTTCTGCTTCGGGAAAATTTTGCGGACGAACTTCAACTTGGCCGACATCACCGCCTCGTAATCCACCGCTTCGAGCGCGTTGAGCCGTTTGCGTTCGGCTTCCAAAGTTTTTGGCAGGCTCTTTTTTTTGCCAGTGCCGAGCTGGTTCAAATTCAAATACAACGGATGCAGCGCGAACGCCGAAATCGCCGCGTAAGGATATGAATCCACCCAGGTGTGCGTCGCGCTGGTGTCGTTGATCGGCAGAATCTGGATCAACTTCAAGCCGGCGCGCTTGGCCCAGTCGGCGAGTGGTTTCAAGTCGGTGAATTCACCGACGCCAAAACTGTTTTCGCTGCGCAGGCTGAAAACCGGAATCGCCACGCCCGCGCCTTTCCAAGTGTCGGCGGGCAGCCGGACAAAGCCGTCATTTACAATCGTGTGTTTTTTAGGAGCGACGACGTCCTGTAAAATCCGGTTGTCGCCGTCTTCAAAGCGGACGAACTTCGCGTGTTCGACGTCATAAACACCGTATTTGTATTGCACCGGCAGCGCCTCGCGGCCCAGGTCAACTTGCGCGGACAAAAAAACTTCGCCGGCAATCCGGTTTAACAAGAGCGGCGCGCTGGTGCTCCAGTTTCCCAGCCGGGCGCAACTGCCGATGAGGCAAAGCGTCTGCCCGTTCGGCAGGAGCGGCGCCTTGATCTTGAAAGTGTGGCTCGCGCCCGGCGTGGGGAGAATGCGGACTTCGGTGTGATTGGGCTGAAGCAAAACATTCTGGAACGGCTCGGTGTAAAAGGCGTTCTCCACCGCGCCAGCATTGTTCCACGAATCAATGATCAAGATTTCATCCTGCTTGAACGACGCAACGTTGATGACGCGGTCGTTGCCCCAATCCTGAACGGACGAGCCGTCCGCATTCCGCAAAATGTAATTGTAGGTGATGGCGGCGTCAGGAATTACACCGGCGGGAAGGTTCAGCGCGGCCTGCCAGGATTCCGCGTTGAAAAACTCGAGCGGCAGCGCCCGGTCGGCGCGGCCGTCGCCGAGCAGCGGATGATTGCCGGTGAGCCAGAGTGACTGTCCGACTTTGGTGTGAAAACGAAGCCGAAAAATTAGTTTCATGAACTTCTGGCAGGTTGAATCAAGCGGCGGTGGCGTTTTCGTCCTTCACGAATTGCACCAGCACGGCAGCGATGACCATGAAGACGCCGCCCGCGACGACGGCGGCGAGACGGTTGTTGTCCAGCAAATGGTTCATTACCCAGCCGAAGCCGAGGGACGCGCCGATTTCTGGCAGGACGATGAAAAGGTTGAAGATGCCCATGAACACGCCGGTGCGCGCCGGCGGCAACGCGCTGGCAAGAATGGCATAGGGCATCGAAAGAATGCTGGCCCAGGCGATGCCCACCCCGGTCATGGACGCGAGCAGCAGCCATTTGTTGTGGATGACGGCCACGGAGAGCAGGCCAATCGCGCCCGCCAGCAGACAGACGGTGTGAATGGTCTTGCGGCTGAACCGTTGCGAGAGCGAGACGAGCAGGAATGAAAAGATAAAAGTCACGACGGAATACATCGAGAAGCAAAGTCCGCCCCATTCCACGCCGGAGGAATATAGGACGGATTTTTCGTCCAACGCGCCAAAGACGTTGCGCGCGACGGCGACGGGGAAATACAGCCACATGCAGAACAGGCCAAGCCAGGTGAAGATTTGCACCCAGGCGAGTCTTTTCATGGTCGAGGGCATTTCGACGAAGGCGGAGAGGACTTCAACGGTGCCGCCGATGAGACCAGTTTTTTCCGCCTTCATTTTCTTGAACGCTTCCATGTTCTCCGGCGGATATTCCTTGGTGCTGAACACCGTCCAGAGCACGGCCACCAGAATGGCCACCGCGCCGACGTAAAAGGAGTATTTTATGGTGACGGGAATGGCATGTTCGGCGCTGGAGGAGCTGTCGAAGTGAAACCAGTTGGTCATCATCCACGGCAGCGCGGAGGCGACGACCGCGCCAAGGCCGATAAAGAGGCTTTGGACGCCGTAGCCGCGCGTGTGCTGTTCGTCCGGCAGCATGTCGGCGACAAGCGAGCGCAGCGGCTGCATCGAGATGTTGATCGAAGCATCCAACACCCACAACAATCCGGCGGCCATCCAAAGGGTCGAGGAATTCGGCATGAAAATCAGCGCCAGCGAACTCGCCAGAGCGCCCCACAGCAAATACGGCCGACGGCGGCCAAGGCGGCCCCAGGTGTGATCGCTCATGTTGCCGATGATTGGCTGGATGAGCAGGCCGGTGAGCGGCGCGGCGAGCCAGAGCAGCGGGATTTGATCCGGCTTGGCGCCAAGATATTCATAAATGGCGCTCATGTTCGCCATCTGCAGGCCGAAGCCGAACTGGATGCCGAGAAAGCCGAAGCTCATGTTCCAGATCTGCCAGAAACTTAATTGTGGTTTTTGCATAAATGGGCTGGTCGGCTTTCGTCAAATTGTAGGCGGATTATTTCAAGGAGCGATGGTAAATCCGCCATTCAAAACCGTTCAGGTGGAACAATGGCAGGCTGCTGTCATGCACATCAGGCAGCCCTGAAATTTTTACAAGCTGAAAGTCGGGTCCTTTTTCGAGTTTGACCGAGCCGTTGTTGACCGGCCGGTTCGAGAAGTTGATCACAACGACGAACTCGTCGTTCTTGTCGCAACGCATGAGCGTCACAAGATTGTTTTCATCCGAATTGTGCAGCCAGCAGACGCGGCTGTTGGTGAAGGCGGGATATTTTTTGCGAAGCTGTATCAGCGAGCGGTAAATGTCGCGCAAGGGCGGACGTTCCCGCGGAGCCCACACGATCGGCAGCTTGTCGAACAACGCCGGGTCGCCGGATTCCGTGGCGTCGCCGACTTCCATGCCGTTGTAAAGCACCGGCACTCCGTCGAGTGAAAACATCAACACCTGCGCCGCCAGCGCGCCGTTGACGCCGAAGCGGGCGATGGCGCGGGACTCGTCGTGATCATCTGAAATGCGCATGTGCAGGGCATCATGTGGAAATTGACTCACTTCCTGCTGCCAGGTCATCTGCAAGCTTGAGGCGGGTGCGCCGTGTAACAGCACGTCATTCAGCGAATGCAGCAGCGGCCACGAATAATCCAGATCAAACGCGTTTGTCAGCAGTTCGGGCTTGTTCGCCTCGGCCAGCATCATGATGTCCGGCTTGGTTTTTTCGAGCACGGCCCGCGCCTGTTCCCAAAAATCCACCGGCACGCCCCACGCCACGTCGCAGCGGTAGCCGTCAATGTCGCAGGTTTGAATCCAGTAGTTCATCATCGTGATCATGTATTCGCGCAACTGCGGATTGGCGTAATTCAAGCCGGCCACATCCGACCAGCCGGGCTGCGGCGAGATGACATTTCCCTGCGCATCCTGCTTGTAAAAAGCTTTGTTCGTCATCATCACGCTGTCCCACGAGGTGTGGTTGGCAACGAGATCCATGATCACCTTCAGACCGCGCTTGTGCGCCTCGGTGACCAGGTTCTTGAAATCATCCAAGGTGCCGTAGTTCGGATCCACCGCGTAATAATCGCGGATGGAATACGGGCTGCCAAAATCACCTTTGCGGCCCTTTACGCCAATGGGATGAATGGGCATGATCCACAGCACCGTCACGCCCAAATCCTTCAGTTGGTCGAGTTTCGCCGTCACGGCGTTGAGGTTGCCGGCGGCGGAAAAGTCGCGCGGAAAAACTTCGTAAATCACACCGTCGCGCAGCCAGGCGGGCGAGGTGCGCGCCGGTTGGTTTGTGAAATCGGCAGCCTGAACCAGCAGTGCGGAGAGCAGCAGGCCGACAGCAGGCAAGGCAAGAAGCCGGCGGAGGTTGAATGTTTTTTTCATGTTTTAGTAGTAGCTCAAGCCTGTCCGAGCATAAGTCACCCAAAAGCTACAATTTTATGGGAGCAAATGTCAGGGTAAAAGTTGTATGCGATAAAAGCGCTGGGTGGTTGTGACGGAGGGCGCATCCGGGTAATTCAACTGCAATTGCATCAAACTGGGATCATTCGAAGCGCCAGCCAGATTGCTCCAGATGCTGCCCAGCGCACCCACATATTGAACCTGATACGCGCGTCCCGGCATCGCTGCCCAGTTCAACAGGCAGCCATTGGCCAGGGAACTCGCCGAGATAATTTTGAATCCGCGCGCCGGGTCGCACAAGTCGAACGTGCCGTTGCCCAAGGAATCGCGCAGTGCGGCGACCGGAATCTCCAGGAAATTATTGGTGTTGATGTTCGGCCCGGTGCCGGCGGGGCATTCCGCCACGAGCGGACCGCCGTTGGTCGTGACGTAGGCGGCGGCGCAAATATAAATGTTCGTCGGCATGTAGCCGAACGCGCCAACCAGGTCGAGCGTGCCTTCCAGCGAGCCTGAATTTGTCGCGGACTTCGCGCACGGCCAGTTGGTCGCGGCGTTGTTGGCAAACCAACTGACGTAGGAACTTTGACTTTCGCTGGCGAGAAACGGCTTGTTCACGCTGACCGCGACCGTTCCGGCTTTCGCCCACGGCGCGGCGGCGGTTGCGGCGGGCAGCAACTGGTCGCTCACAAAAATGAAGTGGTCGTTCGGCCCGTTCGTGCCGTTGGACCACGTCGCCACATAAAGCGTCGTGCCGCGCACCGCGCCGTAAAGCACCATGCCGGTGTTCGCGAGGAGATAGTTCGTGTAATCAAAACTGCCATCCAGCACGAAGGGCGGAATGCCGCCGGTCACGGCGAAATTCCAGTTCGTGCTGTTGTTGTTGTCCCAG
Source organism: uncultured Bifidobacteriaceae bacterium (assembly GCA_964538105.1). Classification (GTDB taxonomy): domain Bacteria; phylum Verrucomicrobiota; class Verrucomicrobiia; order Limisphaerales; family UBA11358; genus UBA11358. The sequence goes on along the minus strand of CAZIFP010000067.1, from coordinate 702 downwards.
GTGCCGGAGCCGTTGTTGAAACAGCAGTTCAAAATTGTCGCGGTGCCGGGAATCGTGACGGTGCATTGCCACCAGTTCGACGCCGAGTTGAACGTCATCGCCGCGTCGGGTGAAACAACCGTTGTCCAGGTGGTTAAGGAATTGTTCCAGCCGAGATGGAGATACACCGGACTGGCCGAGGCAATGGCGCGGCCGGTGGCGACGTATTGAATGGTCACGGAATTTCCCGCGACCGGCAAGGGTGTCACAGTGACGGCACCTGAGGTGATGCCGCCGCTGCCGCCGGCCACGGCGGGCGTGTTCGTGCAGACCGTCGGCCCCGCCACAGACTCGCCGATGCTGTTCGAGGCGGTGATGAAATAGCAGTGCGAAGAATTCGCCACCAGGCCGGTGTCGGAATAAGTCGTCAGGGCTGTCGTCGCAATGGTTGAACCGTCGCGGCTGACAAAATAGCCGGTCACACCGGCGACGGCAGACCATGACAAATTGATCTGGTTCGTGCTGGCGGCAACCGCCGTCAAACTGGCGGGCGCGGACGGTGGTTGAATCGTCACGCATTGCGACGCGGTCGGCGCGGAATTGCCAACGCTGTTCGTTGCCACGACGGTGTAACAGTAGCTCGTGTTCAATGACAGGCCGGTGTCGGCATAATTTGTGGTGACGGTGCTGGCAATGGGCAAACCGCCAAGGCTGACGATGTAG
>CAZIFP010000066.1:0-12379 GCA_964538105.1 uncultured Bifidobacteriaceae bacterium | reverse complement strand
GTTTTCAGCCTGCTCATGCGCGAGGAAATCGGCGGCGTGGTTTACGATGCGGACGCGCAGTTGAAATCCGGCACGCCGGAAAAGCGTGATGAGCCTGACACCGCGCAAATCCCGGCGCCGCGCGTGGAGCTGCTGTTGCGGTTGAAGACAAAAGCCGGTGAAGCCGCCGATGACGAGGCCGGCGACCTGACCGATCTTGATGAGACGACGAAGGAAGCCCGGCTGATCGCCCGGCATTTGAAAAAACTCGTTTCGTCGCCACACGAAATCTGGGATGAGACGGCAAATTCATTTCGCCCCGCGCGGTTCGGCGACGTCGCGGTGTTGTTGCGCTCGCCGCGCGGCAAGTCGGAGGTGTATGCCAGGGAGTTTGAGCGCGCCGGCGTGCCGCTGGCCGTGGCACGCGGCGGATTTTACGAAAGCACGGAAATCCTCGACCTCTTGAGTCTGCTGCAACTGCTGGACAATCCGTTGCAGGACGTGCCGTGCATCGCCGTGTTGCGCTCGCCGCTGGTTGGCCTGTCGCTGGATGAACTGGCGGAAATCCGGCTGGCGGCGAAGGAGAAACATTTTTGGACGGCGCTGAACTCAATTCAAAATTCAACATTAAAAATTAAAAGCTTCCTGGCGCGTTTTTCGCGCTGGCGGAAGCTGGCGAAACTGAGTTCGCTTTCGGAATGTCTCGAAGCCGTGCTGGCGGAGACGCTTTACGCGGACTGGCTGCGGGCGCAGCCGCGCGGCGCGCAGCGGGCCGCGAACATTGAGCGGTTCCTGAATCTGGCGCAGGCGTTTGACCAGTTTCAGCGGCAGGGGCTTTTCCGTTTTTTGAAGTTCATTGAGGCGCAGCTGGCGGCGGAAGCCGAACCGGAAGTTCCCGCCGTCGCCACGGAAAACGCCGTGCGCTTGATGAGCATTCATCAAAGCAAAGGGCTGGAATTTCCGGTGGTTGTGCTGCCCGATTTGGCAAAAAGATTCAACGAGCAGGATTTGCGCGGCGAAATTATTTTTGACGAGCAGTTCGGGTTGTGTCCGAAAGTGAAACCACCGTCGAGCGGCCGGCGTTATCCGAGCCTGCCGCACTGGCTCGCGCAGCGGCGGCAGAAACGCGAGCTGCGCGGCGAGGAGCTGCGCCTGTTTTACGTCGCGCTGACGCGGGCGCGCGACACGCTGGTATTGTCCGCAACCATCACCGAAAAAAACTGGCTGGAGAAATGGTCGCAGCCGCAGCCGCCGGCGACGACGCAGAAAATCGCGGCGGCAAACAGTTTCGCGGACTGGCTGGGCTTGTGGTTCGCGCAGAACACCGGCGGAGTAAAATTGCAAAATGGTGAAACATCGTTGTTGCGCTGGCGGCTGGCGGATGACGCAGGACTTGGTGACGCGGACAAATCAGAAACCGGCGGCCTGAAACCTGAAGCAAAACTGCCCGAACTAGATACGGCGACGGCGGACAAGCTGCGCGGCGTGTTGAATTGGGATTATCCGCATCAAGCCGCCACGAAGCGAAAGGCAAAAGCGTCGGTCACGGAGTTGCGGCGCGCGGCGGAAGAAATGGATGACGAGTCGGCGCAGATTTTCGCGCGTCCCAATTTCGCGACAGGAAATCACAGATCGAAAATCGAAAATCGAAAATTGTCAGCGGCGGCAACCGGCACGGCGCATCATAAATTTCTTCAACACCTTGCGCTGGAAAAACACGGCGACCTCGCGGCGGAGGCGGAGCGGCTGGTGCGGGAAAACTGTTTGTCGCCGGACGAGCGGGCGGTTTTGGATCTGGACGTGCTGGCGGCGTTTTGGGATTCAGCGCTTGGCCGGAAAATCCAGGCGAACGCGGCCAGCGTGCGGCGCGAACTGCCGTTCGCGGCGCGTTTCAGCCCGGTGGAGATTGCGGAAATCACCGGTGAAAAAGACGATGCCGGTTTGAAAGACGAATTTGTGTTCGTGCAAGGCGTGGCGGATTTGGTTGTGTTATTGCCGCGGGAAATCTGGCTGGTTGATTTCAAGACGGACGAAGTTCGCAAGGATGATTTGCCGGCGAAAATAAAAACCTACACGCCGCAGTTGCGGCTTTACGCGGCGGCGCTGGAAAAAATTTATTCTCGCCCGGTGACGAACCGGTGGCTGCATTTTTTATCGGTGAAACGCTCCGAACGGGTTGGTTGATTTCAGCGCGGCCACCACGCGCCGGGAATTTTGGCGTCGAGCGGATTGATGGTGGTGGGCGGCAGGTCGGCGGCAACCTGCTTGAGCTGGCCGGCGTATTGCGGCAGGGCCAGCAGCGCGGAATGGCCCCCGGTTTGCCAGATAAAAACGTAGCCGCGCGCGACCAGGTCCTGCGGTCGCAGCGGCTCCTCCATATAGTCGAGAATGACATAATCCACCGGATAATCGCGGATGAGCTGATCCCAATTCGTGCCCCGTTTTTCGTAGAAGCGACTGTTCAGTTCGAATGTGGATTCGGGATACGTCGTCTCGTAGCGTCCGTCCATGGAGATTTTGATGAGCGGATTCAGCCGCCAGGAACAATAGCAGCCCCAGCCGAACGGCGTGGCCAGATTGCCGTGCGCCTGTGCGCGTGACAAGATGTCCACTTCGCGCACGGGGTCGTGACCGACGGGCGCGAGCACGTCAAACGATGCTTGCGGCAGATATTTCACCGCGACAATAATGGCCAGCCCGCCGTAAAACATCGTCACGGCCAGCGCCGGCTTGAAAAAACCCGGTGCGCCGGAGCGCAGGCGAGAAGTCAGGCCCGAAAACAGCATCTGCAAATACGGCCCGGCGAAGGCCAGTGCCGCCACGCCGAAAAACGGCGCGTGCCGCCGGCTGCGCCACGCGAGCGCGGCCGTGATGGCGAGCATCACCAGGCCCGGCCAATTTTTCCGTTCGGCCCGCCGCCAGCCGGACAACACCACGAACAGGACGATGAAAAACAGAACCCGGTAACTGTTGAAAACATCATTGGCAAAAACCGGGAGCGGCTGCCACTCGGCGATGGCCGGCCGTTTGTTCAGCAGCGCAGGAATCAAGTAAGCCCAGAATTTCAGGCCGTAAATGTTGATGAACGTCACGGCACCGCAAAGCAGCGCGGTGAGCAGAAACAACTTGAATTGTTTCCGCGCGAAAAAAGCGAATGCCGAATAAACGCCGATGGTTCCGAGGCCGGCGACGAATCCGCCGTGGACATTCGACCAGACCAGAAACATCGGTGGCAGCACATACAACGGCCATTTTTTCCCCGCCCGGATTTCTTCGAGGCAGAGCAAGGTGACGGCAAAAAAACAGTAGGTGAACGCATGGCTGCGGATGACCGGGATGTAGCCGAGCAGTTCGCACCACGCGACGGGAACCGCCAGCAGGAGCAGGGATTCCCAGGAACAATGGTTCTTCCGGCCGACGGCGAAGGCCGCCGCCAGCGCGCCCAGCGCGAGAAGGATTTTCAACGCCATCAAGCCGCCCGGGCCGAAAAATTTCAGCACGCCGAAAAAAATCGTTCCCGCGCCCCATTCATGCTCGATGTAATGCGGTAGCACCGGCGTGAACGCGAACGTGTCGTGGTCGGGAACCGTGCCGAAATGCCAGACGTGGGCACCGATGGCGAGTTTGCCCCAAAGGTCGCCATCGGCAATGTGATGCGCGGCGAGAACGACGCCGAAGGAAAAGATGCCGAGAAAAACCGCCAGCCATCGCCAGATGGATTCCGGTGCGGGCGGACGGTTCATGGGAAATTTATTCGGTCTCCGGCGCTTCCAGCGGCAATTCCTCCGAAGCACTGGATTCCGCCGCCGGTTCCTTTAAGCGCACGAGCGCGGGACGCAGCAGTTTTCCCTGAAACGTGTAGCCGGCCCCGACGGTTTCGGCGACGACCGCGCCGTCCGGAATTTTATCCGGCTTGCCGGCGACCTGATGACGCTCGGCGTCGAACGGCTCGTCCGGTTCCGCGACCAGCGGCGTGAGGCCGAGCCGCCGGACGGTCTCGCGGCAGGCGTTCTGAAAATTCGTGATGGGTTCGATGAACCGCTGGTCGCCGGTGCGGACGGCCCCGGTGTGCAGCGCGAAAACGTGGTCGAGGACGCGCACGAGGATTTGCAGCCATTCGCCCTCGGCGCGATGCAGCTTTTCGACTTCGAGCCGCAGCGTGGCCTTTTCGTTGTCGTTCACCTTCATCATGAATTGGGAAAATTGCCGGCCTTCCTCGGCCATCTTGTCGGCAATGGCTTTGGCTGCGGCGGTGGCTTTCCCCGTTTCGGCCAGAACCGTGCCTTGGACGACCGCCAGATGATTGGCGGTGGTTTCAATTTGATCCGCGAGTTTTTCCAAATTCTGGATTTTTTCCGCGACCGCACCGAGAGCGTTGACTTCAATGGCTTTTCCCGTCGCGCGATAATCCAGATAAAACGGCACCACGCCCAACACCGCGCCGAGGACAACACAGCCGGCGGCGATTTCCCAGTGATGGATCGGCAGCGCCGCGTGCAGGACATAATAATAGGCGAAAAACATCAGCAGCGCGTCGGCCACCAAAAACGGCCACTTGGGAACCTTCCAATTCTTCACGTCATTCATCATCGCCAGTTTTGCGGAAATGCGCGATGAGCGCAATTCGCATTTGGCAGAACGCGTGACATCGCGAAGCAAGATGGCCGTCCGCAAGGACCGCTTTCTCCTCGACTAACGGCGTCCGCGCCAAAATCATTTGCGCGTGCGCATCTGTGTCATCTTCAATCCCGCCGCGCGTGGCAACAAGGCGCGGCGGTTCCGGCATTTCCTGAACGAGCTGTCGCAGCAATGTTCGCTCAAGGCCACCACCGGGCCGGGCGACGCGCGGCGCTTTGCGCACGCAGCGGCGTCCATCGGCTACGACATCATTGCCGCAGCCGGCGGCGACGGCACGGTGAACGAAGTTTTGAACGGCATCGGCGACGAACCCGACGGTTTTGCCAAAACCCGGCTCGGCGTGCTGCCGCTCGGCACGGTGAACGTCTTTGCGCGCGAGCTGAAAATTCCCCTGCGACTCGAACACGCGTGGAAAGTCCTGAAACGCGCCCGTGAAATGAAAATTGATCTGGCCCGCGCGGAGTTCATGGACGAGGGCAAACCGGAATCGCGTTACTTCATGCAGCTCGCCGGTGCGGGGCTAGACGCGCGTGCGGTGGAACTTGTGAGCTGGAAGCTGAAAAAAAACGCCGGGCCGCTGGCCTACGTCGTCGCCGGCCTGCAGGCGCTCGTGGAAAAACAGCCGCGCATCACCGTCAGCGCCGACGGAAAAAAGCTGGACGGCGAACTGGCCCTGCTGGGCAACGGAAAATTTTACGGCGGGCCGTTTGAAATTTTCCCCGGGGCGAATTTGAGCGACGGGCTGCTGGACGCCTGTGTTTTTCCGCGCGTGAACCTGCCGGCGTTCCTCGGCCTCGCGCCCGGTTTTCTGCTCCGGCGGAAATTCGCGGAGGAAAAAGTCTGGCGGCTGCGCGCGGCGAAAATGGAGCTGACAAGCGATTCGCCGGCGGCGTTTGAACTGGACGGCGAATGGGTGGGAAAACTGCCCGCGACGTTTGCCATCGAGCACGAAAAATTGCGCGTAATCGTGCCATGATCATATCCGTGCTGAAAATACGTCGGGGTTTTGACGCTTGCCCCGATTTTTATTTCCGCTATAACCACGCGCCATGTTGAAACATCTTTTCCAGCCGCTGCTCGACTGGTATCAGCACGCGCTCGAAGCGGGCGGCGTCTGGGTCGTCGGCCTGCTGATGACGATGGAAAGCTCCGTGCTGCCGCTGCCGAGCGAAAGCATCATCCCGCTCGCGGCGAGCTGGTCGCATGATGGCAAGATCCACGTCGGCCTGCCGGCCATCGTCCTCGCGGGCGCGCTCGGCTCGTGGCTCGGCGCGACGATTGTTTATTGGCTCGCGCGCCTGGCCGGCCGGCCGCTGCTCCTGCGCTACGGAAGCTATGTTTTGATCACGCCGCAAAAAATCCAGAAAAGCGAAAACTGGATGTCGCATTTCGGCGCGGCGGGCGTGTTCATCGCACGGCTGCTGCCGGGCGCGCGGCAGCTCGTAGGCATTCCCGCCGGCATCGCGCGAATGAATTACCTGACGTTTTCCGCCTTCACGCTGCTCGGCGCGGCGATTTGGTGCTCGGTGCTGTGCTGGCTCGGCGTGAAAATCGGCGCGGACATCACCAAGGGCGAGATGCACAAGGTTATTTTCTTCGTCGGCGGCACGGCACTGGTGCTGGGCGGGCTGTATTATTTCTTCGTCCACCGGCACATGGTGAAGAAGGCAGAAGTCGGAAGTCAGAAGGCAGAATAAAATTCCTTTGCGCCTTAGCCGCTTTGCGTGGAAATTCTCCGCGTGCCTGTTACCGAAGCCATCCGCAAGAAACTGGGAACCATCCCCCACAAACCGGGCGTGTATCTGCACAAGGACCGCTTCGGCACGGTGATTTATGTCGGCAAGGCGCTGGATTTGCGCAAGCGCGTGAGCCAATATTTTCAATCCAGCCGGCGGATGGGCTGGGATTTGAAATTCAACGCGCTCATAGAGGCGATTTATGATTTTGATGTCCACGTCGTCCGCAGCGAACCCGAGGCGCTGCTGCTGGAATGCAAGCTCATCAAGGAATTCAAGCCGCGCTTCAACATCATGCTGCGCGACGACAAGCGCTACCTGATGCTCAAGGTGAACCTGAACGACCCGATTCCGAACTTCACCTTCACGCGCTTCAAGAAGGACGACGGCGCGCGTTACTTTGGACCGTTCGTGAATTCCGTCGGACTGCGCAGCACCGTGGCGCTGGCGCGGAAACAATTTAATTTGCGAGGCTGCCGCGTGTTCACTCCGGGCGCAGCGGATTACAAGCATTGCCTCTACGCGCATTTGAAGTACTGCACCGCACCGTGCGTTGGCAACGTCACCCGCGAACAGTATCTCGAACAGGTCATGGCCGCGTGCCATTTTCTCGAAGGCCAGTGCCGCGAAATGCAGGGCCAGCTCGAAGCGGGAATGAAAAAAGCCGCCGTCGCGCACGATTTTGAAAAGGCCGCCGATCTGCGTGATCTACTCCGTGATTTACAAGACACCTGGAAACGCACGGAAAAATTTGAGCGCGTGCCTTACAACCTGCCGCTGTCCATCAATCCGGCGAACGATCTGGCGGAACTGGCAAAGGTACTGGATTTGCCCGCGCCGCCGGTGCGGATTGAAGGCTTTGATATTTCCAACATTAGCGGCACGTTCGCCGTGGCATCGCTGGTGAGCTTCAAAAACGGCCGGCCCGACCGCGCGAATTATCGCCGGTTCAAAATCAAAACCGTCGAAGGTCAGGATGATTTCGCCAGCATGGCGGAAGTGGTTCACCGCCGTTATTCACGCCTCAAGCGCGAGGCCAAGCCGATGCCGGAACTGATTTTGATTGATGGCGGCAAAGGGCAATTGGGCATGGCTTGCGCGGAATTGAAAAAACTCGGTCTTGAAAAAATTCCCGTCATCGGCCTGGCGAAAGAATTTGAGGAAATTTATCTGCCGGAAAAAGGCGGACCGCTGCGGCTGGGCCTGGATCATCCGGCGGTGAAATTGTTGCAGCGTTTGCGCGATGAATGCCACCGCGTGGCGAACAGCTACAACGCGCAGTTGCGGCTCAAGAAAATTTCCGAGAGCGTGCTGGACGAATTTCCCGGAATCGGCGAGCGGCGCAAGGCGGCGTTGCTGAAAAAATTCGGCTCGGTGCAGCGGCTCAAAACCGCGACGCTGGAACAAATCGCCGCCGTGCCCGGTTTTGGCGGCAAAGCGGCGGAGAACTTGAAAAATTTTCTCGCGGCACGCGGTTGAATTTCATGCCTTCAGAAAATAATTCCGCTGCTTTTCGCTGACGGGCATTGCGAGCTTTTCCATCACGGCCAGCATGTCTTCCCAGACGCGCCGTTTCTCGCTCATCGCCTGGTTGCGCAACAGATACGCCGGATGATATGTTGGCATCAGCGGCGTATCGCGATACGTCTGCCAGTTTCCGCGCAGCTTGGTGATGCCAATGGTTTTGCCAAGCAATCCTTCCACCGCCGTTGCGCCGAGGGCGACGATGACTTTGGGCCGGATCAAATCAATCTGCTCGTGCAAATACGGAATGCACGTCTGCATTTCTTCCGGCTTCGGTTTGCGGTTGCCGGCGGACTGGCCGGGCGTGTCGGGCCGGCATTTCAAAATGTTGGCGATATAAACCTCCGCGCGCGAAAGCCCGGTGGCCTGGATGATTTTCGTGAGCAATTGTCCGGCCTTGCCGACGAACGGCTCGCCCTGTTCATCTTCATCCGCGCCCGGCGCTTCGCCGACAAACATCAGTTGCGCGTCAATGCTGCCCACGCCGAACACGACATTTTTCCGCGACGACGCGAGGTGCGGGCATTTCACGCACACCAGCGCGCGTTCGCGCAACGCGGCGAAGGCGGCGGCCTTATCCGGTGACGGGTGATGGGTGACGGGTGACAAGTCCGGCGCGACACGTTTGGGAGTTTCTGGTTGAACCGGCGCGGAAATTTTTGGCGTCGCCGGAGGTTGTTGAATCCGCGCGGCTGGCTGAACGGGAAAGTTTTTAACCGGCTGCGCCAGTTCACGGAGCGTTTGCTGCGCGATGGCAACGTGCCGCACGCCGCGCGATTTCAAATTTTCCAGATGTTGAATGGTCGCGTCGAGTAACTGGCCGTAAGCATCGGACATGGCGCAAGGGTAACTTGCCCCGGCGTGGTGGCACGAGATTTTTCTGGTTCTAGCTCGCCTTACTGCCTGTAAAACGCACGCTTGGCGGGGAACCGGATTCGGGTTGCGTCGCCAAAGGGATTGGCGGATATTTGCGACATGAATTTTCCTTTGAATCGGCAGATGTTGTTTTGTCTATTGTTACTGAACTTGAGGACGACAACGCACGCCGCGCTGGTGCTCAACAATTTCAGTGCGGCCAATCCGATCAAAATCATGGCCATCGGCGATTCGATCACAGACGACTGCGAAGTGAACGGTGCCTGGCGTCTCTATCTGCAACCGCTGCTCGAAACCAACGGTTATCCCTTCACGTTCGTGGGCCGGAACCAATCAACGCCATCTGGAAGTTTCACCAAGGTCCAGCATGAAGGGTATTGCGGCGCGGTGGTTGCGCCGCCCGGCGTGCTCACCTATTCGGTGCATGGCTACGCCGGCCCGGAGGTCTATCTTCAAACCATCGTCCCCGATGCCTTCACCAATGGAACCGTCCCCGATCTGGTGCTGGTGTTCATCGGGGTGAATGACATTGGCCGGGGCCGCAGTCCCTATCAGGTCGCCACAAACGACGTGTCCATCCTTCTTGACCAGATTTTTTCAAACGCTCCCAATGCCAACATAATTCTGGCCAAAATCACAACCCTCTCCCTGAACACGACCGGCTTGGACTACGCTTCCAATTTTGTCAACGTGGCCTCTTATAACAATGCCCTGCAAGCGATGGTCAACCAGCGGCGGGTGCTCGGCCAAAACGTGTCGGTGGCCGACATGTTTTCCGCAGTAGGCATCAGCCCGATGATGTTTAATGGTGATGGCCTGCATCCGAACGCGCTAGGCTTGCAGGCCGTCGCGCAAGAATGGCTCACACGAATTCAAGCCATCACCGTCGACACCAACCTGGTTACCTCAACGCTGATCCATGGTGGTGATGTCTGGAAATATTCCGACACCGGTCAGGATTTGGGAACGAACTGGTCGCAGCCCAATTACGACGACAGCGGCTGGGCCAGCGGTCCGGCGCGGTTGGGCTACGGCGATTCCGCCGAATCCACGACGGTCAGTTATGGAACGAACAGTAGCAGCAAAAACACCACCACCTATTTTCGTCGCTGGTTCGTCGCGCCTGGCAACGTCGCCTTCACCAACCTGAATTTCCGCCTTGCCTGCGCGGATGGGGCGGTGGTCTGGCTGAACGGACAGGAAGCATTCCGCACCACCAACATGCCGGCCGGTCCCATCGCCTACACGAACCTGGCGTTGAGTTCACCCGGTCCGCAAACGGCATACATTTTCAATCCCACAAACCTGACCGGATTGAGTTTGCCAGCGGGAACCAATCTGGTCGCGGCGGAACTCCACCTTCGAGTGCCATACAAAGCCTATGCGGGTTTAGACCTGGAACTGCTGGGCACCGGCTATCCGGCACCGCCCGTCTCGATTGGAAGTTCGGGCGGCAATGTGGTGCTGAACTGGCCGCTCACCAATGGCGGCAGCTTCTCACTATACTCCACCACCAATCTAACTACGGGAAGCTGGACGCCAGCGGCGGCGGCGGCGCAGACCAACGGCGGGCAGATAATCGTTACACAAACTCCCGATGCCGGCGCAAAATTTTTTCTCCTTCAGCGACCGTGATGTGGTGAAGCCAGAGTCGCTGACTTGCAATCTCCAGATTTTAACCTATCGTGTTCCACTCGATTTATGGAACTGAACAATGAAGAAATCCGTCGCTACTCCCGCCATTTGATTCTGCCGGAAGTCGGTCTGGCCGGTCAAAAAAAGATCAAAGCCACAAGCGTCCTGTGCATCGGCGCGGGCGGCCTCGGCTCGCCCATCGCCATGTATCTCGCCGCCGCCGGCATCGGCAAGCTCGGCATCGTGGATTTCGACACGGTGGATTATTCCAACCTGCAACGGCAGATTCTCCACACCGACGCCGACGTGGGTCGTTCCAAAGCCGAGTCGGCGAAGGAAACCATTCACGGCATCAATCCGAATTGCGAAGTCGTCATCCACAATACGCGCATCAGTTCCGAAAACGCGCTCGACCTCATCCGGCCCTACGACATCGTCGTGGACGGCACTGACAATTTTCCGACGCGCTACCTGACGAACGACGCCTGCGTGCTGCTTAAAAAGCCCAATGTTTACGGCTCGATTTTCCGTTTTGAAGGCCAGGCCAGCGTGTTCGCGCCGCATCTCGGCGGGCCGTGCTACCGCTGTTTGTATCCCGAACCGCCGCCGCCCGGCATGGTGCCGAGCTGTGCGGAAGGCGGCGTGCTCGGCGTTCTGCCCGGCATCATCGGCTGTATCCAGGCAACGGAAATTTTGAAACTCGCGCTCGGCAAAGGTCATTCGCTGGTCGGCCGGCTCGTGTTGTTCAACGCGCTGGACATGAAGTTCCGCGAATTAAAATTGCGCCGCGATCCGCAGTGCCCGATTTGCGGCGAGCATCCGACGATCAAGGAATTGATTGATTACGAAACGTTCTGCGGCATCGTGCCGGAACCGGAAAATGTCGGCAATCCCGACGAAGTCACCGTGCAGGACATGAAAAAGGCGCTCGACAATCCGGCGCTCGGCATCAAGGTCGTGGACGTGCGCGAGCCGGACGAATACGAGATTGCCAAAGTCGCCGGCGTGCCGCTGCTGCCGTTGAGCGAATTGCAAAGCCGCTTCACCGAACTGGATCCGAACACGCAATATTATCTGCATTGCAAGGCCGGCGTGCGTTCGCTGAAGGCGCTGGCATTTTTGCGGCAGCAAGGTTTCAAATACGTCAAGAGCGTCAAAGGCGGTATCACCGCGTGGTCGGATGAAATTGACCGGAATGTGCCGAGGTATTGAAGTTGAGACAGAATTAACAAAATTCTCAGAATTATTTTTTGAAATCTAATTTTGTTAATTCTGTAAATTCTGTCTAAAAATTGATGAACGAAGACCTGCAAAAACGTATTCAAGCCGCACTCGCCAATCCGCAAAACATGGGCGAGATGGCGGGCGCAGATTCCATCGGCACGGTCGGCAACGCCGATTGCGGCGAGATGCTGCGGCTGTGGGTGAAGTTCAAGCAGCAGGACGGCAAAAAGGTTATTGACCGCGCGACGTTTCAATCCTTCGGCTGCGAAACGGCGATTGCCGTCGCCAGCCTCGCGACGGAATTAATCCGCGGCAAAACCGCTGAGGAGGCGCTCGCACTCAAAACCGAGGAGCTCGCCGGCGAACTCGGCCCGCTGCCGCCGATGAAAATCCATTGCGCCCAGCTTGTCGAAGGCGCGCTGCGTTCGGCACTCGAACCGGAAAAGGCGGAAACTAAAAAACAAATTTCTCCCGCGCTGGCAAATGCGCCGACGTTGCTCGACAGTTTTTTCAAGCCAAAGGAAGGCGGCGTGAAGTTGACGTTTTTGGACGAGGAAAAAAGGTAGGGATAGCGCGCTGCGCTGTCCTGACGCCGCAGCGCGGCGTCCCTACCATCAAGTTTCTACCCTCAATTTTTTCAACGCCGCCTGGGCCGCCTCGCTCTCGGCGGCCTTTTTGCTTTTGCCGCGCCCGCGCGCCAGTTCGACGCCTGCGTGCTGCACGATGCATTCAAACACGCGGTCGTGATCCGGCCCGGTGGCGGAAAC
>CAZIFP010000065.1:0-12410 GCA_964538105.1 uncultured Bifidobacteriaceae bacterium | reverse complement strand
TTTTATCGAATCCGATGGGTGCATTAAAGCATTGTGTCGTCATCGAATTGTAAAGGTTTGCTTGGTTTATTTGTGAGCTTCGCATGTGCCAGTTCGGTTTACGCCCAAGTTTGGAACCCGGTTTATAATCTCGGCGTGCAGGTTGGCGTGGTCACGAGCGGCGGCATAACCTATGCCGATTACACATGGGTCATGGGTGGTTGTCTGCGTAAGGATAACATCGGCCCCGTGATTTCCAATGGCACCAATTTCTCCTTCAATTTTGAAATCGAACGGGAGAGCGGCGTGCCTAGTCCGATGTTTGTTTACATCGCATCCACCAACGCCGCTTTAGGTGCGCTAGCACCGGGTTCCTATGCCTTGACCACTTATTCCTAGAGCGAGCCGGTGTTGACTAATTATTTCACCGTTCCGCCCATGACGGTTCTCTGCCCTGTTGGGTTTGACACGAATGGATGTTTTCAAATCCAGATGACGAATTGCGACAACCCCATTAGCTATATCCTGCAATGCTCGACTGATTGCGTGAATTGGACATCGCTTTCGACGAATTCAAGTGGACAGCCGTTGATAGACTTCCCGGCTGTCCCGGCCGGCAGTCGCTTTTACCGTGTAAAAATTCTCCAGCAGTGAATTTCTGTCTGCCGCCGTTGGAATGATTCTTTTCAAACCTGACTCAAGCTGCCGCACAATGTTTGCAGAAGTTATCATTAAACCAGCACAAAACACAAAATCTGGTTGACAGTTTATGGCCAAAGAATAATTATTCCAAAGTAGTTGAAAGCAATCTATGAGCCGCAAGATTTCACACTATGGCTGGATTCCCGACTTGCCGGATCACCGCGATCTTCTATACGCCGCGCCCATCGCGATTGCCGGTGCGCCTCCCGCAAGTGTTGACCTGCGCCGGCAGTGTCCGCCGGTTTATGATCAAGGCCAACTCGGAAGTTGCGCGGCAAATGCGATTGCCGCCGCAATCCATTTCGACCGGATGAAGCAGCTTCTGGCACAGGTGTTCACGCCGTCGCGACTTTTTATTTACTACAACGAGCGCGTCATCGAACACACGGTCGCCTCGGAAAGCGGCGCGCAGATCCGCGACGGCATCAAAAGCGTCGCAAAGCAAGGCGACTGTCCGGAAACGGAATGGCCTTATGAGATTGCCGAATTCAAATCCAAACCACCCCAAAGTTGTTACGCCGATGCGCTTAAATACAAGGCTGTTTCATATCAACGCCTGACACCGGCATTGAGCCAGCTTAAAGGGTGTTTCACGTCTGGTTATCCGTTCGTTTTTGGCTTCACTGTTTGTGAAAGTTTTGAAAGCGCTCAAGTCGCGAAGACCGGACACGCTTCGTTACCCAAATCCGGTGAAGCATCCATCGGCGGCAGTGCGGTGATGTGCGTCGGTTACAATGATGTGAAGCAGTGGTTCATCGTCCGCAATTCCTGGGGGCCAAAATGGGGCATGAAAGGCTATTTCACCCTGCCCTACTCTTATTTGATTTCCGCAAATCCCGCCAGTGATTTCTGGACAATCCGGGTAGTTTAGTGAATAGTATAACAACTTAAAATATTATGACTCTAACCAAACGTGACCTCGTCATCCGCATCAGCGATGAAACCAGCCTTGGCCAGCAGCAGGTTTTTGATGTGGTGCAAAAAACCCTCGATTACATCACCGAGTCGCTGGCCAAAGGCGACAAGGTGGAACTGCGCAACTTCGGCGTCTTTGAAGTCAAAGTCCGCAAGGCGCGCGTCGGGCGCAATCCCAATAAGCCGGAAACCGACGTGCCCATCCCGGCCCGCTCGATGGTCAAATTCAAATCCGGCAAGGAAATGCGCGCCCAAGTTCTGAAGCTACCGGCGAAATAATTTCGTTGAATCGCGCAATTGTTGAATTATTAAATCGGCGTTTATATGACTGATTTAACAATTCAACCTTTTAACACTTTAACGCTTCAAGGAATTCTTCTAACCTCCCGGCATGGAACGATTGCCCGGATTCAGAGATTTTTATCCCGAACCGCTCCCGCATCAGGACGTGTGGAGCGCCGACGCCCGCCAGTTCATTTTTGACACTTGGCGCACCATCGCGCACCGCTACAATTTCCGCGAATACGACGGTCCGCCGCTCGAGCCGCTCGAACTTTTCACCACCAAGAGCGGAGAGGAAATCGTCGGCCAGCTCTACAACTTTGTGGACAAGGGCGAACGCGCCGTCTCGCTACGTCCCGAAATGACCCCTACCCTGGCACGCATGGTCGCGGCGCACGAACGCAATTACAAAAAACCCATCAAATGGTTCGCGCTGCCTCAACTGTTCCGCTACGAGCGTCAGCAAAAGGGCAGGCTGCGCGAACATTTCCAGTTCAACGCCGACATCATCGGCGAATCCGATCCGGCGGCGGACGCGGAGCTCATCGCGCTGCTCATTGACACGCTGCGCGCGTTTGGTTTGACCGAGCAGGATTTTGTGATCCGCTTGAGCAGCCGCAATGCGTGGCACGATTTCTTCAAGCACGGCGGCGGCGACATGGCGCATGAATACGCCTTTTACCAGATCGTGGACAAGCTTGAGCGCGAAGCCCCGGAACACAGTGACGAAAAACTTCGCGCGCTGGAATTCACCCTCGAAGCTGCCAACGCCTTCATCGAAAAGGGTGCGCCGACGGCGGAACTGCAAAGCATCCTCGACAATCTCGCCGCGCGCGGCCTGCGCCAGTTCGTGAAAGTAGATTACAAGGTCATCCGCGGCCTGGCGTATTATACCGGCGTCGTGTTCGAGGCGTTTGATGCGAAAGGTGAATTTCGAGCCATCGCCGGCGGCGGACGCTACGACAACCTCGTCAAGCTTATCAGCGGCGGCAAGGTGAACCTGCCCGCGCTTGGCTTCGGCATGGGCGACGTGGTGCTGCTGGAAATCCTCAAGGCGCGCGGCCTGCTGCCGCAATTCGACTCGCACGTGGATGTTTACATTTTGATCGAAGACGAAACCCTGCGCGCGCCGTCGCTGAAGCTGGTTCAAGATTTGCGCGTTGCCGGATTCGCCGTCGAATATTCGCTCACACCCGCCAAATCGGACAAGCAGTTCAAACGCGCGCAGGAATTGAAAGCGGCGTTCACGGCGAAGCTGGAAAGCGATTCCTATGTCCGCATCCGCAACCTGAAAACACGCGATGAAATCGTCGCCGGTTTTGCCGACACGGCGAATCATTTGCGGTGAATGCTTCCCTGTCGAAACAAGACAACAGACATTGTTTCAATGGTTCAGCAGTTTGATGGCTGCCACCACGCACAGCGCCATCCCAAGCGACACCACCACCGTCCAGAGCATGATCCGGGTGTTTTTCCGCCGCTCCCAGTTCTGCTGGCGACGAAAGAACAGGTTGCCGATTATTTGGCAGAAAATTCCCATGAGACATTTTGTAATCGGACAAAACTCGATAGTCAACTCATGCACGCTTTTGGAACCTCCATTTAACCTCGCCGTCACATTGGCTTGATTTGCTGGCTCATTGGCAGGGTTTCGCTAAACTTTGCCCGTGCAGCAAACGCTCGTTCACAAGCTTGAAGCCCACGGCCATTTTGCGCCCTGGTGGTTTCTCGGACTATTTCTGATTGCATCGTTCCTGATGGTCTGGCGGCTGGAGGTTTTGAGCGCAAAAGGTTTTGAAGGCACGGTGCTCGGCACGCTGGTGATGCCGTATTGCACCGGCATGGGCAACCTCATCTTCGCCTTCATCCTCGGACGCAACGGCGGCAGCGGCGCGGATGTAATGACGAATTCGCTCGTCAACAATGTCACGAACATGACGCTGGTGCTCGGCCTGCCTGCGATTCTGTGGGGCATGAAAATCCTGCCGTCGAAACCATCCGGGCCGGCCAAAAACCGGAAGAAAGATTCCGGCAAGACGCGGGAACTCAACCGGCTCTCGCTAATGCTTACGCTGCTGGCAGTGCTGTTCTTTACCGGTGCGGTCTGGGCGCTGGGCCGCAAAGGTCGGATTGATTTCAACGAAGGACTGGTGCTGGTCGGACTGTTTCTGTTCTGGCAATGCTTCCACATTTTTGACGTGTTGAAAAACAATGTCCGCCAGGGAAAATCGCTGGGCTGGACGTTGCCGTTTGACCTGGCGTTGCTCGCCATCGGCGCGTATGGGATTTACGTCAGCACGGACTGGCTGGTGAACTGGACGTCGCACATTCACACCGGTTTCGTCAGCGTAAAATATCTCGGCTGGTTGAGCGGCTGGCTGATGGTGCTGCCGAATGCGCTGCTGGCGGTTTATTACGGATGGCGTGGGCAGCCGGAGACGGTCTACGCGTCGCAGGTCGGCGATTCGCACGTCTCAATCCCGTTGTGCGTCGGCATCTACGCGCTGTATCATACGATGGCGGTGCCGGCGTTTTTCCACGTCAGCATGTTCATCCTGCTTGGCGCGACGCTGGTGCATTTCTTCTGCGTGACGCTATTCGGACAACTGCCGCGTGCCGTGGGCTGGTTGCTGGTTTTGGCCTACGGAGTGTTTCTCTACAAAGGATTGCTCGGCTAAAATTTGCCGGAATCGGTGAAATTATTTTTTGAAAAATTGCGTGTCGGTAGGAAACTGTAACGGACTCATCCGCATTTGGTCGCCGAGTTCTGCAAACGGCACCTGTGCATTGAGCCACCTCGGGTCTTTGGCAATCGTGTCCATGGATTCGCTCGTGTTGTTGCAGATCAGATAAATCGCCAAACCCAGAACCATGAACACCTCGAACCGGGTGCCGGCACCGTGCCGCTCGAACGCAAAATCGCCGACGCCGTAGTCCGCGCCAAGCAGTTCGGAACGCAAGGAGCCGAGGTCTTTGGCGAAATTTTTAAGAAAATCGTCGTTGCGCGGGCCGACATAAGCCAGCACGCGCGCTCGGTTCTCCGCGAGTGAGACAACCGCCCATTCGTCAAAAACAGTTTTGCCGTAATGCGCGGCCATTTGCGCGACACACGTCTTGATCCGCGTCCTAGTTTCGTCCAAAGTCATAAAAGCTTTTGCAGGGAAGCAGGTTTGCCGCCACGAGACAAGGGAATTCTAAAATCTGGCGTGCTGGTTGCTTTCATACGGATTAGCCCGTATTTTGACTTAAATCATGCAACCAGCAACGGCAACCAGTTCATTTGCGCCCGGCACACGCGGAAAATTTCCGGCATGGACACAATTATTGTCCCATTTTCTGCTCGCCGTCGGATTCTTAGTCGCACTGACCTCTGTTGCTACAAAAGCATATGCCAACTGGCCGGTGGCGGTGCTGATGTTGCTGGCCTCCGCCGACACGCTCATCGCGCTGACCCGCCAGTTGCCCGCGCAGAATGTCTGGCTGGCCGCATTCGCTGTCGCCTTCATCGGTGGCACCGCTCACGGAATCGGGGCGAAAAGCGGAATCCCATTTGGCCCGTTTATGTTTGCCCCGGACGCCGGCCAGAAAATATTTGGAATATTGCCGTGGGCGATC
The DNA here is from genome assembly GCA_964538105.1 of uncultured Bifidobacteriaceae bacterium. Taxonomy (GTDB): domain Bacteria; phylum Verrucomicrobiota; class Verrucomicrobiia; order Limisphaerales; family UBA11358; genus UBA11358. Next base: position 6,917 of record CAZIFP010000065.1, on the reverse strand, counting down.
CCGCTGTTGTGGATGATCGCCGTCTTGAATTCGCGCGGCGTGGCGCGGTTGATCTTGCGTCCGTGGCGGAAAATTCACGCCTACGGCTTCTGGCTCATCGGCCTCACGGCGCTGCTTACGATGTTGTTCGATTACGCGCTCGAACCGTTCGCCGCGCATGCAAAACATTTTTGGATTTGGACAACGACGGATTATTCCCTGACGCCGCAGGGCGCACCGGCCTCCAATTCCGTCGGCTGGTTTGTGGTGACGCTCCTGATCCTCGCCTTTGTCACGCCGGCGATGATCAACAAGCAGTTAAGCAAACGGAGCGCGCCGGACTTTCATCCGCTGTCAGTGTGGGTGGGCGCGGTTCTGCTTTTTGCCACCGGTGCGGCTTTGCACGGACTCTGGCTGATGACCGCAATAAACGTGATTTTGTCCGTAGTTGTCGCGGTATTTGCCATCCGCGGAGCACGTTGGTAGTTCACTTCGCCCGGCGGTTCGATTTTGATTTGCCCGATTTTTCTCCAGCCGGTGCGGAAGGAGATGGACGATCTGGTTGCGCGCGAACCAGCAGAACAAAGCCAGCCACAAACCACGACATCAGTGCCGGATAAAGATAACGCCCGCCGGTGATACGGTCGCTGCCGCCGATGGAACCGGCATAATTCAGCGGATCCGCATGGGTTGAACTCCAGACAACGCCGATGAACAGGGCAAAAACCAGAAATATCAGCGACAGCCGCAACACTGTCCAGCGCACCTTGCCGCCATGCAGCCAGGCGACAAGCAGCACCAACAGGCACACCCAAGCCAGGCCGAGCGTTGCTTGATCCACGAAGGATTCCAGCCCCAGCCACTTGCCTTGCCACACGGCGTGCAGATTGTCGGACGAACTCCAACTGACAAAATCATTGTTAAAAAATCGCCGGGACAGGAACGCCAGACAGGTCATTGGCGCGATGGCCAAAACCGCTCCAAAATTTTTGTGCAATTCCCCCATCCATGCTGATTCGGGGTGTGGCACTGGATGATGCATCCGAAAAACAATGTAAGGAATCCAGCCGGCGAAACCGAGCAAGCCAGCCAGGGCAAACTGACGCGGCGGCCAGATTGCGGTCCGACCATCCTTGTCCAGCAACAGCAATAAACCCCAGAAACCGAGCAGAACGAAGCCCTCAAATTTTACCATGGCTCCGGCCATGAGGAGCAATAACCCCAGCCGGATGCGTCCGGGCTGTTTTTCGGCCAGTCCGAGGGCGAGTTGCAGAGAACTTATGACGGTGAAATAGAACATCGGTATCGTTCCGCCCTCCGTCCGCGTGAACTCCACCGACATCGGCAGCAAAACGACAACCGTTGCAACGGCTGCGACCAACCACGGTTTTTTGTCCGGAAATTTTCCCGCGCCAAGAACGGCCCAGGCCAGCAGCAGCAGCATCCAGGAGTTCCAGAATTTTGTGACGAATTCGTTCACATGGCCTAGCACACCGTAGGTGAACGTGTGCAGCAAACTGGCGAGCAGCGGATAATCCAGATGCGCGTAGGCGAGTGCCGGATTCTTAAACCAAGACCAGAGTTCCGGCCCGGCGCATAGATAAAAAATTTTTGCTTTCAAGGCCCAGAAGGCCACCGCGTCAAATTCCAGCAATCCTTCCGTGCCGGCCAGGCGAAAAAGGCACCACAACATCAGACCGGCGGGAACCAGCAGAAACCACCAGAGCTGATGGATGTGAAAATGCGGTCTTGATGAGCACACTTGCCGGACCAGCAGAATGACTTCAGCCACAGCCCAAACCATGACGGCTACGCCCAAAAAATATTCCAGCCGGAAGCCGGCCATCCGCAGGGCGAGAATTCCTTGCGTCAAAAAGAACGTGCCGAGCGCCAAGCCGCACGCCAGCAGCTCTCCGAAGGATAGAACCAATTTCAATTCCTTGAACAACCATTGGATCACGCGCGTTCCTGCTAGTGCCACGGACAGCGGAAGTAAAAAAGCAACAGCTTCATCGCCACCTGCAATCGGCGGCGGCTTGCTGGCCGGCGGCTCCAGCGGCTTCAACGCGCGGGATTCCAAACGGCCATCAGGTGCCAACTGCAAAACCAAACTGTAACCCTCCTGCGACAGTTCATCCAAGGAGGCTGGATTGTGTCCTTGCGCCGAGCCGGTCAGACTGTAAGCGGGCGGCTGCCCCGACGAAATGGCCACTTCACGGGGGCAAAGATAATAACTAAAAAAATAAAAATAGCCGAGATTGCCGGCATTTTCCGGCCCTAGCATTCCCGCCAGAAAAACGCGCGCGTTGGTTGGAATCTGCGCGTCCACCATGCGGCCATAGGCCGACAGTCCGATGCACATTTTGTCGCGCTCGATCGGGTCTGTTTCCTTCGCAAGCATCGTGGCGCGCTGCTGAAATTGCGAGAACATACCCTGCCCCGTTTGCTGCGGGTCGGCAAAAAAAATATGGTTAATTGCAGCCAGCGCAACCAGCGCCGCCGCTCCGAACGCGCACCATTCCAGCCAGCGGGCAAGATTTTTCATCGGGAGAAAAGATTGTATTTAAGGATGCAACGCAGCGCGCTGAAGCCGTCGCGCCAGCTGATTTTTTTGCCCTCGGCATACGTCCGTCCGTAATACGAAATGGGCACCTCGTAAATCCGCACGTTCAGCCGGCTGACCTTGGCCGTGATTTCCGGCTCAAAACCGAACCGGTTTTCCTCGACCTTGATTTTGTTCAACACTTCGGCGCGGAAGGCCTTGAAGCATGTTTCCATGTCGGTCAGGTTTAAGTTGGTTGCCATGTTGGAAAGCGTCGTCAGCAGCCGGTTGCCGACGGAATGCCAGAAATAAAGCACACGATGCGCGCCACCGCCAAGAAAACGCGAGCCGAACACCACGTCCGCGCGATTCGACAAGATCGGCCACAAAAGCAGGAAATATTCGTTCGGGTCATACTCCAGATCCGCGTCCTGGATCAACACGATTGAAGCCGTGGCCTTTTGAAACCCCGTCCGTAATGCCGCGCCTTTGCCCTGGTTTTGATCATGGCGGAAGATTTTTACGCGTTCCTCTCTGCCGGCGAGTGCTTCAAGGATTTTCCAGGTATCGTCCGCCGATGCGTCATCCACGATGATCAACTCCTGAACCGGGCGTTGGGACAGGACATTCTCCACCATCCGGGCGACCGTCACGGCCTCGTTGAAGACCGGCATCACCACCGTCGCGCACGGCGGCAAATCACCGTTGGAGGTCGGCGCGGCGCTTTGTGAAGGTAACATATTTTGCATATCTTGGATTTTACCGCCGGGTTTTCAAGCTGATTGCGACCGGAAGATTTCGAAAACGACAGATTCAGATCTCATTCGCGGAAGTTTCACCAACGGCAGGTTTGATGATTTTAAATCGTGCCACGCGCGGGCCTTCCATCTCCTCCACGAGCAATTCATAGTCACCGATGCTCGTCGTGTCGCCGGTCTTCGGAAAACCGCCGAGTTTCTGCGTTAGCCAGCCGCTCGCCGTGGCCACATTTTCATCATGCGAAACGTGGCCGATGATTTTCTCCAGATCGTGCAGCGCCAAAGTGCCGGCGGCTTCCCAGATATTTTCTCCGATGCGAACCAAATCCGATTTTTCGGTATCGAACTCGTCCTGAATCTGGCCGACGAGCGTTTCCAGCACATTTTCCAAGGTCACGATGCCGGTCGTGCCGCCGTATTCATCCACCACCACCGCGAAATGCGTCTTCCGGTCGAGAAACAGTTGCAGCAGCTTTTCCAAACGCGCAGTTTCGGGAATATAGATCAACTGGCGCGCGGCGGGCAGCAGTTCCGCCGCCATCTTCACCTTGTCGCGCAACGCGTAAAGATCCTTGATGTGGACGACACCCTGCGTTTTATCCAAATCGCCGGCGATGCAAAGTGGAAAACGCGAATAGCGCGTCTTCTCCGCCAGTGCAAGGCAGTCGGCCATTGTCGCCTCGGTGTTGAATGCGATGATTTCGTGGCGCGGCCGCATGATCTCGCGCGCCGTCCGATGCCGCAGGTCGAGCGCGTTCAGGATTATGGTGCGCCCGCCCGCCGTGCCGCCCGCCGCACTTTGCGCCGCCGAAAGCACCAAACGCAGTTCTTCCTCGGTATGCACACTCTGAAATCCCTCCGTGGGAAATCCCAACTGGCGCAAGACCAGTTGGGAGGAGCGATGCAGCAGCCAGATGAAAGGATAGGCAACGCGATAAAACCAGTTCAACGGGCTGGCGACCCACAACGAGGTCGCCAGCGTGCGACGGATGGCAATTGCTTTCGGCACCAGTTCGCCAACCACAATCAGCAGATAGCAGTTCACGAAAAAACCGACGCCGATGGCGATGACGTTCTTCACATGCTCCGTGCTGAGGTTCAACAGGTCAAACAGCGGATTCAGCAGATCGCGGAACACCGGTTCCACCGCCACGCCGAGGCCCAGACTTGCCAGCGTGATGCCGAACTGGGTCGTGCTGATGTAGGAGTCAATGTGCGTGACAATATGCCGCGCCATTTTCGCACGACGATCACCTTTGGCGACGAGCGCCTCCAGTTGCGTGTCCCGGATGCGGACGAGCGCGAGTTCCGCCGCGACGAAAAAAGCGTTCAGCAGCACCAGCAACGCCACTGCCAGCAGCTTCAGGGCGTCGTGAATGAGTTCCGCCCAGTTCACAATTTCACCTCGCCAAACATCAGCTTCAATATGTCCTCCAGTGTCACGATGCCGGCTTCGCCGCCGTCCCGCGCCAGGACGATGGCCAGCCGCTGTCCAGCGCGCTGCATCCGGCGCAGGGCAACTTCCAGCCGCATGTCCTCCTCCATGAACAGCGCGGGCGTCAGATGCAATGACGACGGCTGCTGCAAATCCAGCGTGCTGTTGAACAGCAGAGTGTTGACCCGGATCAGTCCGGCGATGCGCCGGCGGCCGTCGCGCGTTTCCCAGACCGGCAGGCGCGAAAGATTTCTTTCCCGGGCCAGCCGCAATGCCTCGCCGACCGGCGTGCCTGTTTCGACCGTCACCATTTTGGTCAGCGGCGTGGCAATCTGGCCAACCGTGTAATTTTGCAGGTCGAGCACGCGGTTGATCATCGCGCGTTCGTCGGTCGTGAACGCCTGCGACGATTCCTGCATGACCACGCGCATTTCCTCGCGATTGCCGAACAGACGCCCGGTGAATGCCCGCCCGCCGGTCCATTTCAAAATGGTTTTGGACACGTCCGCAACAATCAACACCAGCGGGCTGAGGCCGAAATGCACGAACCGGAATATATTCGCCGCCGAAAGACACCACGAATTTGGATGCGCGCGGAACAGCATTTTCGGCAGCAGGTCGAAGAACGTGTAAAACAAGAACACCACCGCCGCAAAAATTCCGACCACCCATTCGTGCTGGCCCGGCAGCCATTCATGCAGCTTGGCCAGCGTCCAGCCGAGGATCAGAAAGTTCGCCAGCGTGTTGCCGACGAGAATCGTCCACAGAAAGCGCTCTGGGTTTTCGAGGAAACCCTGCAGCAGCTTCGCCGACGGCTTGCCTGTGCGCGCCAGCCGCCGCACGCGCAGTCGGTTCAGCGCAAACACGCCCGCCTCCATGCCCGACAGCAGGAACGAGAGCATCAGGCACGAACTTAGCACGACCCACGAAAGCCAGTTGTAAAGGTTCGTGTCCATTTTATTTGAGACGCTGCACCAGCATCTCGCGCACGCGGCGTTCATCCACGATTTGCGCAGTGAATTTCAGATCCCAGAACGCCGCCGACTCTCCGGCCTTGGGCACCACGCCCAGCAGATGCGTCAGCAAGCCGCCCATCGTCTCGACTTCCGCCACTTCGCCGAGCGCGGGGAATTCCCGGCGGAAATCATCCAGCCGCATTGTGCCGTTCACGCGCCAGCGGCCCGCCGAAATCTTCTCCATCACAAAACCCTCCGGCTCCGTGGTCGTGTGAATCTTCCCGACCAGTTCGCCGAGGATGTCCTCCATCGTCACCAGGCCGGCCACGCCGCCGAATTCGTCTAGCACCACCGCCAGCCCGCGATGCTGCTTCTGCAAACTTTGGAAAAGGTGGAGCAGGTTCATCGTCTCCGGCACGAACGACGGAAACTCGATGACTTCCGACAAATCAATCGTCGGATCCAGCAGCAGTGCGCGCGTGTTCAAAATGCCCACGATCGTGTCCGGCGTCTCGTCGTAAATCGGCAGGCGGCGGTGCCGGAATTTCCGCGCCGCGGCGATCATCTCCTCCACCGGCGCGTCGTCAGAAAGGCACAACATGGCGGCGCGCGGGCGCATCACGTCGCGCGCCATGCGCTGGTCGAGGCTGATGATTTGCAGGATGATTTCCTTTTCCGACTCGGCGAGCGTGCCCTGCCGGTAGGCCATGTCGAGCAGCTCCTGATATTCCGCGTCCGTCAACGCCGGGGCCGGCGCGGAGGTTTGCAGCGCCGGCTTTTTGATAAAACCCGAGTTCAGCCACTGCGCCGCGCGATACACCGGCGTGCTGATTTTTTGGAAAACCAGCAGCAGCCAGCCCACGCGCAACGCCCAGCGTTCCGGCCGGCGCACGGCCAATGTCTTGGGGAAAACCTCACAGCCGAGCAGCACGAACACCAGCAGCGCAATCACCGTCAGCGCCAGCGCCCAGCCGGCGTCAAACACCATGCGCAGCGCCACGGCCAGCATCGCGGCGCTGGCGAACGTGTTGCCCAGCGCCAGCGTGGCCAGCAGATCCTGCGGCCGTTCGAGCAGCCGCGCCACGACCCTGCCCGCGCGCGGATGCCGTTCCGCCAGTTGCCGCACCTGCCATTGGCCGAGGGAAAAGAGCGCCGTTTCCGCCAGCGCGAAGAAGAAACTCGCGCCCGCGAAAATCAAGATCGCCGCCATCGCCAGCTCCATGCGCGGAGTGTGCCGGAAAAATCAG
>CAZIFP010000064.1:0-12466 GCA_964538105.1 uncultured Bifidobacteriaceae bacterium | reverse complement strand
CGCGCTGGAATTCAGCGCGCTGCCCGCGTTAAAGCCGAACCAGCCCACCCACAGCAGTCCCGTGCCGATGAGCGACAGCACCACGTTGTGTGGGATCATCGCCTCCTGCGGATAGCCGGCGCGGCGTCCCAGCATGATGGCGCACACGAGCGCCGAGACGCCGGAGCTGATGTGAACCACGGTGCCACCGGCAAAATCCAAGACGGGAATTTTTCCGCCGAGCGCCCAGTTGAAAAGCCCGCCCTTGCCCCAGATCATGTGGCACAACGGAAAATAAACGACCGTCACCCAGAGGATCACGAACAGCACATAGCCCTTGAATTTGATGCGTTCCGCCACAGCGCCGCTGATGAGCGCGGGCGTGATGATGGCGAACATCATTTGAAACAGCATGAAGGACTCCTGCGGAATCGTGCCGGCGTAATCCGGGTTCGGCGCGCCACCCACGCCGCGCAGCATGAAATAGGTGAGCGGGTTGCCGACGAACGCGTTGCCTTCCGCAAAGGCCATGCTGTAGCCGAAGACCATCCACAGCGCGGACACGAGCGCCATCAACACCAGGCTGTGCATCATCGTGGCGAGGACGTTTTTGCTGCGCACCAGCCCGCCGTAAAAAAGAATCAGCCCCGGCGCGGTCATCATCAGCACCAGCGCCGCGCTCGCGAGCACCCACGCATTGTCGCCGGAGTTGATGCCGGACTGGGCGGCCTGGTTTTGTTCCGCCAACTGCTCCAGCCGGGTGATGCGCTGCTCATAGGAAGTGCCGCCGGAGGCTTGTAACGGAGTCTGGCTCGCGCAGATTAAAATGAAGGCAACCAACGTGACGGGAAAAAACGACACAAAGGAACGGAAAAGTGAATTCATGCGTGCCAATAAGTGAACAAAGCTGATGGCCGGCGTCAATCAATTTACCGTCCCATCAGAAACCAAATCTCCGTCAGCGAGTTTAAGCCAATCAGTCGTTCGGCTGCGGTTCGCCGCTTTCCGGTTGCTCAACGGACTCTGAGGATTCCGGGTGTTCCGCGCGTTCGGGCGATGTCTGCGGTTCGGGACGCTGCGGGCGGTTAAACCGTTCGGGCCGGTTCGGCCGGCCTGGACGTTCCTGGCGGCGGAACCGTTCCTGACGTTCGGCGGGTTCAGGACGATCCGGTCGGTCGCCGCGCGATTGAAACTGGTGCAGGGCGCGGAGCAGTGATTCGATTTCGCGTTCGTCGGTGAGCTTCTGGCGCTCGGCCAGCTCGACCAGCTCCAAAACTTCCTCCATCTGATCCAGTGTCTGCTTCAACGATTCGACAACCTGCATCACTTCGTTGACGGCCTGGCTGATGGCGGAACCGTCCGCCCGTGGCACGCGCGGCGCATGAACCGCCGGCACAATCCTGGGGCGCGGCGGCAGCGGGCGGGATGGCAGCGGACGCACCGGATGTTCGGACAATTTAATCGGAGATTCTACGGGCGGCGGAATTGGCGGGATTGTGGATTCCACGATTGCCGGAGATTCGGCTGGCACCGGCAACGCGGTGCCTGGCGGCGGTTCGGCTAGGGCAGTTTTTATGGGCGGGCGCGGGCCGCGACCACGGCCGCGGCCACCGCGATGTCCGCGACGACGCGGCATCAAGCCTTTTGCAGGTGCGGGACTGTTTGATTCCGGCGGTTGTTCCTCTGACATTTAGAAATAAGCATGACGCCCCGACGGGCAAATGCAATAAAGATTCTGAATCCACCGGTCCGCATCCTATTTTTTCACGAACAGCGCCAGCGAGGCGGTGAAACCGTGCAGGTAATTTTTCTCGCCGACCGGGCCGATCTCGCCGTTGCCGTAAAATCCGGCGAGGCCGATCGGCCCCAATTCCTTCTGCACCTGTTCGGCGTCGTGGTTGGGTGCGCCAAAAAGATTTTTCCCGCGGCCGTTGCAGCAGCACAGGCAGCCGCCGTAAATCGTCGCGCCGTCGATTTTTTCCTTCGCGTGGCCGAGCAGTTCGCCCATGTCCTCGTTCGCGGCCACCGCGTCGCGCCGGTGAAACTGGATGGTCTGCCCCGCGCGCGGCAGCGCGGCCACCGCCAGCACACCGGAGTTCGGATCGCCGCCGATCAAATTTCTGACGAGAAAATCGCCGCGATGAAAATCCTCCAGATATTCGTTCACGACCAGGCCGATGAAGAGATTGCCGCGTGCCTTCTGCTGATCCGCCGGCGAAAGTTTCTGCACCGTCTCGGCCAGCACGGCGTAGGCGGGGCGGTTCGCGATTTGGTGAATCAAATTTTGTTCGACGCGCGTGAGCGTCCACGTTTCGCCGATGGGCGTGCAGCCCTGCGAAATAACGCCGGATAATTTCACGTCGCCGCCGACGGAAATCGCCACGCCGCCGTCCTCAAAAACCTCGCCGTTCAAATAAACCTGCGTGGATTGTTCTGAAAAAACGCCGCTGGCGAGCCCGCCGAACACCGGCACCGGCGCGAATGACTGGTTCCACGACCGGATCCAGCTTTCGGCGTCGAGATGAAACGGGTCAACGAACGCCAGCCACCCGTTCGTGCGCTTCGGATTGACACCGGATTCCAGCGGCCAATACGCCGGACCATCCGCCTCCTCGACCTGCATTTGCGCAAAACGAAACCCTTTCAGTTCCGCGCCGGGCAGGGAATACAGCGCGAGGACGATGCCGGCCGCGTCTTCAATCTCGTGCGAACCGGCGACGAGGCTGGCGCTCGAACAGCCCGCCAGCAGCGGGACGCGGGCGTGAACGCGCAAAATCTCCAGCGTCGCCTGCGCGTGCGGGAAAAATTTCGGCGACATGAAGACGAGCCCGAGCGAAACCGGCCGGTCGCCGAGCTGCGCCCGCAGGCGTTCCGCCCACGCGCGCAGACCATCATCGTCAAAGCCGTCCGACCAGTAGGCGGCGGCGGAAAATTCGCTGTTCACGTCCCTATTTTAATGCCATTGCGCGCGATTGCAAATTTTCTGCGCAAGAAACGGATTTTGTTTTGGCGCGATTTATCGGTTATGCTGTCCCGGATGGTTTCAAACGCAGCCGTATTAAATCTGCAGTCCGCAATCCGCAGTCCGCAATTGCCGGAATTGCTCGCGCCCGCCGGCGACTGGGAATGCGTCAAGGCCGCCGTCGAAAACGGCGCGGATGCGATTTATTTTGGCCTGGAAAAATTCAACGCGCGGATGCGGGCGAATAATTTCACCGAGGCCGACCTGCCCAAGCTCATGGAGTTTCTCCACCGGCGCGGCGTCAAGGGCTACGTCACTTTCAACATCCTCGTCTTTCAAAACGAGCTGGCCGACGCGGAGAATTATCTGCGCGCCATCGTCGCCGCCGGCGTGGACGCGGCGATTGTGCAGGACGTTGGGATTTGCCGGATGATCCGGAACCTCTCGCCGGATTTTCCGATTCACGCCTCGACGCAGATGACCGTCACCAGCGCGGCGGGCGTCGAGTTCGCCCGCGAACTCGGGTGCAATCTGGTCGTGTTGGCGCGCGAATGTTCAATTGCCGAAATCGAGAAGATGAATTCCGCACTTCACACTTCGCACTGCGCACTTCCTTTGGAGGTGTTTGTCCACGGCGCTTTATGCGTCGCCTATTCCGGCCAGTGCCTGACGAGCGAATCGCTGGGCGGCCGCTCGGCCAATCGCGGCGAATGCGCGCAGGCCTGCCGGATGCCTTACGATTTGATTTCCGACGGCAAGCAGGTTCCGCTCGGCGACAAACGGTATTTGTTGAGTCCGCAGGACTTGTCCGGCTTGGAGGTTTTGCCGGAACTGGTTCGCGCCGGCGTCGCGTCGCTGAAAATCGAAGGCCGTTTGAAGTCGCCGGAATACGTCGCCAGCATCACGCGCGTCTATCGGCAAGCCTTGGACAAAATGCTTTTGAACCGCGGAGACGCCGGGGCGCAGAGAAATGAAAATGATTCATCCAGCTCTGCGTCTCCGCGCCCCGGCGGTGAATCAAAATATGAATTGGAAATGGCCTTTTCGCGCGGGCTTCACACCGGCTGGTTTGGCGGCACCAACAACCAGCAGCTTGTCCATGCGCGCTTCGGGAAAAAACGCGGCGTGTTCCTCGGCGAGGTCGCGTGCATCCTGGGCGAAAAAGTTTTTTTAAAACTTGCGGCACCACTAAAACTTGGCGACGGCGTGGTGTTCGACGCGGGCCGGCCGGATGAAAAAGAGGAAGGCGGCCGTATTTATGGAATTAAAAATTCAAAATTAAAAACTAAAAACTCCGAAGTGGAAGAGTCCGTCTTGGAATTCGGCTGCGGCAACATTGATTTCAACCGCGTCCACGCTGGCGACAAATTGTGGAAGACGAACGATCCCGAACTCGACAGGCGCCTGCGCCAGAGTTTTGCCGGCGACGCGCCACGGTTTCAGCGTCCGGTTAACATGGAAATCCACGGCTTCGCCGGCCGGCCGTTGACGCTGATCGCGCGGGATGAATCTGGAAATGTCGCCAAGGCTGAATCCACCATGACGCTGGCAAAAGCCGAAAAAGTTCCGCTCACGGCGGAAAAACTGCGCGAACAGCTTGGCCGGCTCGGCGGCACGCCGTTCAAGCTTGGTGAACTGAAAAATTTTCTGGCCGGTGAAGTGATGCTGCCGGTGAGTGAATTGAACCGCCTGCGCCGCGAATTTGTGGGCGAACTGGAAACACTCCGTGCACAGCCCAAACGGTGGAATGTCAATAACCGCAGAGACGCGGAGACGCCGAGCTGGGAAAATCATTTTAATTTCTCCGCGCCTCCGCGTCTCAGCGGTTCAAATCCAGAACTGATCGTCCTCGTCCGCCGCCTGCCGCAACTCGAAGCCGCGTTGAAATGCGGCGTGCAGACGGTGTATTGCGAGTTTGAAGACCCGAAAAAATATCGCGAGGCGGTGACGTTGTTTCACACGGCGCATGGCTGCGAATCCGCAACCAACAATCCTCAATCCGCAATTTTTGTCGCTCCGCCGCGCATTTTCAAAACCGGCGAGGAATGGATTTTGAAACAGGTTTTGTCATCCAACGCTGACGGTTATCTCGTCCGCAATTACGATCACTTGAAATTCTTTGCGGGCCGCCGGATGCGCGGCGATTATTCCCTGAACGTGGCCAACGCACTGGCGGCGGATTATTTCAAAAATCAATTTGGCCTGGAGCGCGTCACGCTATCCTACGATTTGAATTTTTCGCAACTCGAAGCGTTGTTGCTGGTCGCGCCACCGGAATGGTTCGAGGTCACGATCCACCAGCACATGCCGATGTTTCACATGGAGCATTGCGTGTTCTGCGCGTTCCTGACCAGCGGCACGGACTACACGAATTGCGGCCGGCCCTGCGATACGCACGTCGTCAAGCTGCGTGACCGCGTGGGCGCGGAACACGCGCTCAAGGCGGACGCCGGCTGCCGCAACACTGTCTTCAATTCGCAGACGCAGACCGGCGCGGAATATATTTCCAAAATGATCGAACTCGGCGTGCGGCATTTCCGGGTGGAATTTCTGGACGAAGCGCCGGAAACCGTCGAGCGCACCATCACCAGATACCGACAGCTTTTGCGCGGTGAAATTGACGGGACGCAATTGTGGCGCGAGTTGAAGCTCATGAACCAGCTCGGCGTCACGCGCGGGCAGATGGAAAAGTAGTGGGGCAGGCATCTTGCCTGCCTGCTCATTCTCATTTCTGTTTTTGTTACAAAACTGACAGGCTGGAAGCCAGTCCCACTATTCCTGCCACGGCGCGAGTTTTTCGTCCGCCCAGATTTTCGCCACGGCCTGGCGCTCGCGCACGGCGGCGAATTTTCTGCCGTTCACCAAAACTTCCGTTGGCAGCGGACGCGCGTTGTAATTTGAACCCATGACCGAGCCGTAGGCGCCCGCGCTCAACAAAGCGATGGCGTCGCCTTCGCCCAATTTCGGCAGCGGACGTTCCTTGCAGAAATAATCGCCGGATTCGCAGATGCCGCCGACGACATCGGATGGAATCATCGCGCCGCTCATTTTTCTGAGCGGCACGATTTCGTGATACGAATCGTAGAACGCCGGACGGATCAAATCGTTCATCGCGGCGTCCACGATGACGAAATTCTTTTTACCCGTGCGCTTCACATATTCGACGCGCGTGACGAGGATGCCCGCGTTGCCGGAGATGAAGCGTCCGGGTTCGAGCAGGATTTTCAGGCCGAGCGGCTGGAGCAACGGCACCAGGCGCGCGGCGTATCTGGCCGGTGTCAGCACATTTTTAGCCGCCGCCGATTGCCACCATTCCGCCGCGCCGCTGGCGAGCGCGGGCTGATAAACGATGCCCAGTCCGCCGCCGATGCTGAAAAATTCGACGCCGTATTTCGCCTTGAGTTTTTCAACCAGCGGCAAAACTTTGCGGATCGCCTGCGCAAACGGCGACACGGTGGTGAGCTGCGAGCCGATGTGCATCTGCACGCCGCGCAGGCGCAGGTTTTTCAATTTGCTCGCGCGGGCATAAATGGCTTCGATGTTTTCAAACGCAATGCCGAATTTATTTTCGTAGGTGCCGGTGGTGATTTTGGCGTGCGTGTGCGCCTCGATGTTCGGGTTCACGCGCACGGCGACGGGCGCGATTTTCTTCAAGCGCGCGGCAATTTTATTGATGCGCCGCAGTTCCGGCTCGCTCTCGGCATTGAAGCAATAAATATTTTTCTTCAGCGCGAATTCAATCTCCGCCCCGGTTTTGCCAACGCCGGCAAAAATACATTGCCGCGGGTCGCCGCCCGCCGCGATGACGCGCCGCAGTTCGCCGCCGCTCACGATGTCGAAGCCGCCGCCGAGACAGGCAATGGTCCGCAACACGGCGAGGTTTGAGTTCGCCTTCATCGCGAAACAAACCAGATGATCCAGCGAAGCCAGCGCGGCATCGAGCTTTTGAAAATGATTGGTCAGCGTCCGCCGCGAATAAACGTAAAGCGGCGTGCCGAATTTTCTGGCGAGCGTCTCGACGGCGACGCCTTCGCAAAACAATTTATTACCGACGTAACGAAAATCGTGCATAGATTTTGGTTAAATATTAAAGTTTGAAAGTTACAGGCTGGAGCGCAAGGGAAATCGGACCGCCGGAATCCTTCAACCTGCAACCTTGAACTGGGAACCAACTTACGGCTCGGCCAGGATGGCGGCGCGCTGCTTGTGATATTCCTCCGGCGAAATAAGGTCGGCTTTGTATTGTGCCAGAAGCGCATCCAGTTGCTGTTCCTTGGTGGCGGAAATCGGCAGCGGCGGCGCGACAATCGGCGTAAAGCCCGCCTCTTTTCCGGGCACAGTTGCATTGCTCGGTTTGGTCGGGCTCGTGGCAACGGGGTTTGCTGTCGACGCGGCCGGTGTCGTTGGAGCGGGCGCGACCACCGCTGCCGGGGCCGGAGTGACAACCACCGGGACCGGCGCGACCGTTGGAGCCGGGGTCGCGACGGGTGACGGAGCCGCTGTGACCGGCTGGCCCATCGCCTGCAACAATGCGGCGCGCGCGGCGACCTGGGCTGCGGAATCCAACGGTTGCGGAGCCATCACGACCGGTGCGGCCGGCGGCGTTGCGACCACGGGCGCGGCTGCCGCTGCCGCGGGCGCATTGGTCTGCTGGGTTACAACGCCTGACGACTCAACCAGAATAGGCGCCTCTTTAGCCGGAGCCACCGGGGCCACCGGAGCCGCCGCTGCCGGCTGCCCCATGGATTGCAACAATGCGGCGCGCGCGGCGGCCTGCGCCGGCGTGTCCTGCGCTTGAACGGAAAGAAAACCCGCGAAAACGGTCGTCGCGCAAACGGCCAACAGACTCTTGGAGACTTGCATGTTGTTTTTCTACGCCAATTTCCCGCCGGATGCAACTGCTTTTGCATCGTATAGTTTCCGCCACGCGAACGGCAGCGAACACGCCAGCAGCGAACGGAAGATGATTCCCCGCACTTCGCGGCGCGACACTTTCACGCGCTGCCGCAATTCCATCATGTCTGCCGCGCGCAACTTCTCAATCGTCCGCACGCCGATAAAAACCGGCCACGCGCACGCCAGCCGCACGCGGAATTGCCCGAACGGCAGCGTGTTCGTGTAACGCCAGCCTGCTGCCAGATGCGATTCCGCCTTGTCGAGATATTCGTGGAACAGCGGCAGAAATTTCGATCCCACTGCCGGCGACAGCAAAAATTCTGGAAACAGATTCGCCTGTTCCAGCCGCTCCGCCGGCAGGTAGCAGCGACCAGCCTTCAAATCCGCCGGCAGGTCGCGCAAAATGTTCACGAGCTGCAAACCTTTCCCGAACCGGATGCCGTCGTTGATGAACTGCTCCTCGTCCAGCTTTGCGTGCGGAAACAGATGCGCGCGGCAGATTTTCGTCCAGAATTCACCCACGCAGCCGGCGACGAGATAGGTGTAGTCGTCGAGTTCCGCCGATTTATCCAGCGCGATGATTTGCTGTCCGGCGGGGCGGGATTCCTTCGGGCTCAAACTTCCGAACCGCCACAAATCAATTTCCTGCCCGCGCGTGATGGTGGCCAGAACGTCGCGAATCAGTTTTTGGTCATCCGCCGAAAAGCTTTGCAACGCCGACAAACTCGCTTCGACTTGTTCCAGCAATGATTTTTCCGCCGCCGAACCCTGCGACTGCGCCAGTTCGCTAAAATGCAGCGGTGCGGAAGACTGGCCTAAAATCCGTTCGCGGAATTTTTGCAGCGCGTCGAGCCGTTGTTCCACCGGCAGGATTTCCGTGTCGGCAATGGTGTCGGTCGCGCGCGCGAGCAGATAGGCGAGGCTGATCTGCGGGCGCACCGCCGCCGGCAGCACGCGCAACGTCAGGTAAAACGAGCGCGACGTGGCACGGAGCAAATCGTTCAATGGCTTTGGCGTTTGCATTTCCATCTTGCTGCAAGGCAGGCGGGCATTCGTGCGAAAACGGGCGCTTACTCTTTCCCCTGCAAGACCACGGCCACCTGCTGTTCGTTGCGGTGATAGCCGATGAATTCAAACGACAGTCCGGTCTTGTCCAGAAATTCCGTGAACGCCCTGTATTCACCTTCCTGCCATTCAGGATAGTTGAAATATTCGTCGAACACAATCACCGTCCCGGGCTGGAGCCGCGGCTCCAGCAGTTCAAAAATGGTTTTGGCCGAGGAATAAAGATCGCTGTCAATGTGCAGAAAACCGACCGGCGCGGTATTGTGTTTCAAAAAAGGCGGCAGGGTCTCGTTGAACCAGCCTTTGATCAGCGTCACATTTTCCCTGACCCCCGGCAGTTTTGGGACGGCGAAGGTGCCTTCCACCTGACCATCCAGCCACCGCTCGGGCAGCCCCTCGAACGAGTCGAAACCAAACACCGGCCCGGCGGCCAGCTTCGCGATGTGATTGATGGATGCTCCCATGAATACGCCAAACTCGCACACCAGCCGATCACCCGAGACATCCGCCCGCTTGAACGCCCCGGTCAGTAATTCGTATTTGCAGCCGACGGAATCCACATGCCGCATGTGGCGCTCGACATAGTCCACCGTCGTGGCCAGTGCGCGCCGCTGGCGCTCCAGCGGGATGCTTTGCGCCGTTTCGTTGAGGGCAAAATTCATGATCCGCCGCGTAACCAGCGCCGCGAATATCACCCGCCGGAACAGGAATTTTCTGATGCTGAATTTTAAGTTTCCAAACATTGAGATGCGGGCAATGGAATCGCAAAAGGCGCCAAAAGGAAAGCACTTGTTTGATTTAATTCCGGCGACCGGAAACGGCTTGTTGCAGTCGGATTTTAAAAACTTTCTCCGTCATCAGCCGCCCAAAGTTGCCGGATCGCCCGCGTCGCCCTTGTTGAAGTCCACATATTCCTCGGTCAAATCGGCGGCATACATCACGGCGTCCGCCGGGCCAAGATTCAGGTGGATGTGCAGCTCAAATTCCTTCGGCGCGACGGCGGCGCACAATGCTTTGGACGTCGCCTGCGTCGGCTGCCCGCGTTTCAGGCTCCAAAGAATTTTCTTCCCGCCAACCGCGCTGTAACCGATGTCAATTTTCTCCTCCACCACCGTCGCCGGCGAATAGCCGATGGCGTCAATGATGCGGCCCCAGTTCGGGTCGCCGCCATGCCAGCTAGTTTTCACCAGCGCGCTGTTCGCCACCGCCCGGGCGGCGGCATCGGCATCCTGAATCGTCTTTGCGCCGTTTACTCGCACCGTCACGACGCGATGGACGCCCTCGCCATCGCGCACAATCATTTTCGCCAATTCCAGGCAAACGCGGTTGAGCGCGGACTGAAAAGTTTTCAGTTTTGAATTTTTAATTTTTAATTTTTCATTGCCGGCGAGTCCGTTGGCCAACACCAAAACCGTGTCGTTGGTGCTCATGTCGCCGTCCACGGAGATGCGGTTAAAACTGTGCGCGACGGCTTCGTTCAACGCCGCCTGCAAAACTTTCGCGTCAATGGCCGCGTCCGTCGTGATGAAGCCAAGCATCGTCGCGTGCAAGCCGCCGTGCGGTAACGTCGCTGGCCGCGCGCCGGTCGGCGACATGCCGGGCTGGATCATGCCCGCGCCTTTGCAAATGCCGCCGATATGCACCGTCTTGCCACCGAGCTTGAATTCAATCGCAATCTGCTTTGGCTTCGTGTCGCTCGTCATGATCGCTTCGACCGCGTGGACGGCGTTTTCAATTTTGCTTCCAAGCAAAGCCGCCGCTTCGATAATGCCGGCGCGGACGTTGTCCATCGGCATCGTCACGCCGATGCGCCCAGTCGAGCTGGCCAGCGCCGAGCCTTTCGGAAAATTCAGCGCGCGCTCGGTGAACGAAACCATTTCGAGCGCGTCGGCCAGGCCTTGCTTGCCGGTACAGGCGTTGGCGTTGCCGGAGTTCACAACCACGGCTTGCGCCGTGCCCTTTTTCATCCGATCAACGCAAATTTTCACCGGTGCGGCGCAGACCTGATTCGTCGTGAACATCCCGGCAACCGTCGCAGGCGTCTCGGAGACGATCAGCGCGAGGTCGCGTTTCCGGCCTTTGTTGGAGCCTTTGCCGGTGCCCAGCCTTTTGATGTCGCAAAACACGCCGCTGGCTAGAAAGCCTTTGGGCGCGACGATGGAACCGGAAATTTCTTTAAACTTCATAATTATTTGAGTTGAAATTGAACAACAAAGGAACAAAGGAGCAAAGTTATTTCCGGCCTTTGTTGCTTTGTTCCTTTGTTGTTAAGTTTTTGCCGCGTCAATTTCCAGCCGCACCATGCGGACGTGGACTTTGCCTTCCGCATCCGGCGGATGTTTGGCGACGTAACGTCTGGTGACGGCGGCGATAAATTCTTCGCGCACATTTTCCGGCACGCGCTGGACATAGGGAATCCACGTCGTGCGCAGCCAGGTCGCGAAACCTTCCGCGCCATCGTAAGTCGCGTCCTTCGGCGCGAGTTTCAGGTCGTTAATTTTGAAACCAAATTTGGGCAACCACTTTTCGTAGTCGCCGGACGAGTTTAAAAAATACGGCATTGGCATCCGCCGGAAGAATTCGCGCCAGCGTTTCAACCGCATTTCCGGCCGCAGCGCGAGAAAAACGTCGTAGGCATTGCCCTTGCCGCCGCAGGAAACCACCAGCCGCCCGCCGGGTTTCAAAACCGAGGCCGCGCCGCGCAGTATTGCCTGATGATCGTCCACCCAATGCAACGCGGCATTGGAAAAAAAGAAGTCAAACTGGCGCCCAAATTTGATTTTGCGCGCGTCAATCACGCGGAATCTCAAATTGGGAAATGTTTCCGCCGGAAAAGTCTTCCTGGCGAATTCGATCATTTGCGGCGAGGCGTCCACGCCCGTGATTGAACCACGCGGCAAGGCGCGGGCGATCTCAGCCGTCACCTTGCCGTCGCCGCAGCCAACATCGAGAACGTGTTCGTCACCGCGCAGATGGAGTTTGGCGATGAGTTCGCGCGCCCAAGATTGCTGCACGACGGAATTCGCGGCGTAGTCAGCGGCGTTCCATTTCAGGTTTTTTGTAGCAGCCGAGGTGACGGGGCTCATTTCAACTTTGGATCATAAATAAATTTTGAGCCTCCTTACGTCGGCTGCTGCGAGATCAGACCAGCCCGGCGGTTTCTGGAAAACCGCACAAAATGTTCATGCTCTGCACCGCCTGGCCGCTGGCGCCCTTGACCAGATTGTCCTCGGCGCTCATCACGATGAGCCGGCCGATGCGCGCATCGAGCCGCCACGCGATTTCGCAGACGTTCGTGCCGACGACATTTTTTGTGTCGGGCAAAGCTTTGCCTTCGAGCAAACGGACGAATGGTTCGTTTGCGTAGGCGGCCGCATAACACGCGGAAATCTTTTGGGCGAGCGAACTCATTTCTGTCGCCGTTGAAAAATGTTTTTCCGGCGCGAGATAAAGCGTCGTCAAAATGCCCCGGTTCACCGGAATCAAATGCGGCGTGAACTGGATCGTCACTTTCGTGCCGGCGGCGAATGAAAGCTGTTCCTCAATTTCCGACAAATGCCGGTG
>CAZIFP010000063.1:0-12467 GCA_964538105.1 uncultured Bifidobacteriaceae bacterium | reverse complement strand
CGCAAGTGGGGCATGTTGAGCTTCGCCGCGCTGTGGATTTCCATGTCCGCGTGCATCCCGACCTACATGCTCGCGTCAGGGCTCATCGGCGGAGGCATGAACTGGTGGCAGGCCATCCTCACGATTTTTCTCGGCAACCTCATCGTGCTGGTTCCGATGATCCTCAACGCGCACGCCGGAACGCACTACGGAATTCCATTTCCAGTCTATTGCCGCGCGTCGTTCGGGACGAAGGGCGCGAACGTGCCGGCAATTCTCCGCGCGCTCGTCGCGTGCGGCTGGTTCGGCATCCAGACGTGGATCGGCGGCGAGGCAATCTACAAAATCTGCGTGACGATTATTAATCTACATCCCGCACCGGCGACGGACTGGCTCGGCATCACGGGCGGACAATTCCTTTGCTTCCTGTTTTTCTGGGGCGTCAACATGTTCGTCATTTATCGCGGCATCGAGACCATCCGCTGGCTGCTGAACATCAAAGCGCCGTTGCTCATCGCACTCGGACTGCTGCTGCTGTGGTGGGCGTGGCGTGCGGCGGGCGGCTTCGGGCCGATTTTGTCGGAGCCGTCGGCGTTCGACACGGGCCAGCTGAAGGCCGGACAATTCTGGGCTTACTTTTTCCCGGCGCTCACCGGCATGGTCGGTTTTTGGGCGACGCTCTCGCTGAACATTCCCGACTTCTCGCGCTACGCCAAATCCCAGCGCGACCAAATCATCGGCCAGACGCTCGGCCTGCCGCTGACGATGGCGCTGTATGCGTTCATCGGCGTCGCGGTCACGTCGGCGACCACGATCATTTACGGCGAAACGATCTGGAATCCGGTGGACGTGCTGACGCATTTCAAAAATCCCGTCGTGCTCGTCGTCGCGATGCTTTCGCTCTGCATCGCCACGCTCGCGACGAACATCGCGGCAAACGTTGTTTCTCCCGCGAATGATTTTGCGCATCTCGCGCCGCAGAAAATTTCTTTCCGCATCGGCGGATTCATTACCGGCATCGTTGGCATCTTGATGATGCCCTGGAAGCTCGTGGCCGACCCGAACGGTTACATCTTCACCTGGCTCATCGCTTACAGCGCGCTGCTCGGACCGATCGGCGGCATTTTGATCGCCGATTATTTTGTCTGCCGCCGTCGCAAGCTGAATGTCACCGCGCTTTACCAGGCCGGCGGCGAATATTGTTTCACCAACGGCGTCAGCGTTGTGGCGTTGATTGCGCTGGTGGTCGGCGCATTGCCGAGTTTGCCCGGATTTCTTGTGAATGTAAAATTGCTCGATTCCAACAACGTTCCAGCGTCGCTGGCCCATCTTTACAATTACGCTTGGTTTATCGGCTTTGCCGTGGCCTTCGCCGCATATCTCATCGGACGCAAGCTTGCGCCGGAACCAAAAAAATGATTTAACCCATTAAG
The DNA here is from genome assembly GCA_964538105.1 of uncultured Bifidobacteriaceae bacterium. Classification (GTDB taxonomy): domain Bacteria; phylum Verrucomicrobiota; class Verrucomicrobiia; order Limisphaerales; family UBA11358; genus UBA11358. The sequence goes on along the minus strand of CAZIFP010000063.1, from coordinate 11,055 downwards.
AAAAATGAAAACACCAACATTGCCCCCCACCGGTCATCAACCGAAAAAATATTCCGGCCCGTCTGCGGACGAAGTGCTCGCGTTGCGCAAGCAGTTCATGAACCCCGGCATTTTTCTCTATTACAAAAAGCCTCTCATGTTGGTCGAAGGCTCGATGCAATATGTCTGGGACGATTCAGGCAAGCGTTACCTCGACGGCCTTGGCGGCATTGTGACGATCAGCGTGGGGCATTGCCATCCGCACGTCGTCGCGGCGGCGAACAAACAGAACGAGCTTTATCAGCATTCGACGACGATTTATCTGCACCCGAACGTGGCGCAATACGCCGAGAAACTTGCGTCGAAAATGCCGGGCGATTTGAAGGCGTGCTATTTCGTGAACTCCGGGTCGGAGGCAAACGACCTCGCGTTGCTCATGGCGCGCGTTCACACGCAAAATTACGACGTTATTTCATTGCGCAACGCATACCACGGCGGCAGCGCGTCAACGATGGGCGTCACGGCGCACAGCAATTGGAAATACAATGTGCCGCACAGCTTCGGCGTGCATCACGCGCTCGCGCCGTATCAGTATCGCGGCTCGTTTGGCTATGACGACGCGGACGCGGGCAAAAAATATGCGAACGATGTGAAAGAGGTGATTGATTACGCAACGCCGGGCAAGGTCGCCGGTTTTATCGCCGAATCCATTCAAGGCGTTGGCGGGTTTGTGGAATTTCCGCAGGGCTATCTCAAGCAGACTTACGAATACGTCCGCGCCGCCGGCGGCGTGTGTATTGCGGATGAAGTGCAGACGGGTTTTGGGCGCACCGGCACACATTTCTGGGGCTTCGAAACGCAGGGCGTGATTCCCGACATCGTCACGATGGCCAAGGGCATTGGGAACGGTTGTCCGCTTGCGGCCGTGGTGACGACGCATAAAATCGCGCAGTCGCTCGTGGGCAAGGTGCATTTCAACACGTTCGGCGGTAATCCGGTCGTCAGCGCGATGGGCAAGGCTGTGCTCGAAGTCATAGAGAGAGAAAATTTGCAGGCGAACTCACTCAAGCTCGGCAATCACATTCACGCCGGTTTAAACAAGCTGAAAGAGAAACACAAAATTATCGGCGACGTGCGCGGCCGAGGCTTGATGAACGGTATCGAGATGGTCAAGGATCGGGCGACGAAAGCGCCCGCATCCGCCGAGTGCGCGATGGTTTTGGAAAAAGCGCGTGAGCTGGGATTGCTCATTGGCAAAGGCGGCTTGTGGGGACAAACGATTCGTTTCGCGCCGCCGATGTGCATCACGCAGGCGGACGCAGATTTTCTGCTGGAAGTTTTGGACGAATCATTTTCCACGCTTTGATTTTGAAGATGAAATTGATCCAACACAATTACGGCAAAGCAAAGGTGCGCGTGTTGAAAGTTTTTCGCGCCGGGAAAATTCATTCGATAAAAGAACTGGACGTGCAGGTGATGCTGCAAGGCGACTTCGACGCGTCCTTTACAAAGGCTGACAACCGTTTGGTGGTGGCGACGGACTCAATCAAAAACACCATCAATATTTTGGCGAAGCAGAAACTTGGCACGGAGATGGAAGCGTTCGGGATCGTGTTGGGCGAACATTTTCTCAAGACTTACCGACATGTCAGCCGAGTGGAAGTCGTTTTAACCGAACATTGCTGGAACCGCATTTCCGTAGGTGGCAAACCGCACGCGCACTCGTTTCTGGAGAAGAGCGCGGCCAGGCCGTTCGTCAAACTTGTCTGCACGCGAAAGGCGAACATTGTTGAATCCGGCATTGAAGAATTGTTCATCTTGAAATCAACGGCGTCAGGCTTTGAAAATTTCCTGCGTGACGATTTCACCACCTTGCCGGAAACGGACGACCGCATCTGCACGACCAAATTAAAAGCGATGTGGACTTTTGCCAGGCAACCGAAAAGCTACTCGGCGACGAACGCAAAAATTTTGGACGCGATGCTCACGGTGTTTGCCAAAAATTTCAGCCCGTCGGTGCAGGTGACGCTGTTTCAAATGGGCGAAGCCGCGCTTAAAGCTGCAAAAGAAATTTCCAAAATCTCAATCGCGATGCCGAACAAGCATTGCCAGCTGATCAATCTAAAACCCTTCGGTCTGGAAAATAAAAATGAGCTGTTCGTGCCGACGGACGAGCCGCATGGGCAGATCGAGGGAACCATCGCGCGGTAATTTTTACGCGGTGAAGCTGCGGCCGAGTCCGAGTTTCGCAAGCCCCTGCCGGTAGGTGATGGAACTTTTGTCGGCGCGGATGTGGACTTCTTCCTGCAAATTGATCGGCAAATCCTCGGGAAATTGCTGTTCGACGATGGCCTTGTCCTCCGCGAAAACCTGGTGGTTGAAATCGAGGGTCGGCTGGAGCGGCGCATCCTTGTCAAAATTCCTGCAAATCGGCACGAACACGCGCGTTTTGCGCGCGGAAACCGGTGACGCGGCGTTCAAAATGTGTAGCTGTCCATCGTTGGGAAAAAAAACAGTGAGTTTCGCGGTGAACGGCAGCCACGTTTCAAAAAGCCGGCGCCATTTGAAGCCGGGCGGGTTGAGATGTTTGAAGCCGGTCGAATAATTGCTGACGGTGCTGATGTAGTCGGCGCGAAAACCGGCGGGGGTGAGTTCGACCGGATAGCTTGGCACCTCGCGGTTGTCGAGTTCGCCAAAAGTCCCGACATGGACAAAAGCAAAATGGCTCACGTCAAGGAAGCCTTCGACTTGGCGGCCGGCGGAGGCGTCAAGTTCCACGCTGTTCGGCAAAACCTGCAGGTAATTGGAGCCGTCCCATTCGTTGAAAACCGGGAATGGCGACGGGCCGTTGTTCACGAGCCGAGTCCAGATCAAACCGTAACGTTCCTGCACGGGAAAAGTTTGCACTTTCAATTTCGGTGGAATGGCCGCGCCGGGATGCGCGGGAATGCAAACGCACTGGCCTTCGCTGTTGTAACGGAAACCGTGGTAACCGCAGACAATTTCACCGTTTTCAACCCGGCCGGAACTCAAGGGCGCGCCGCGATGCAGACACAGGTCGCGGGCGACCGTGATTTTTCCGTTCGCGCGAAAAATCACCACGCGCTCGTCAAGCAGTTTGGCGGCGAACGGCTTGTCGGTTACCTCGTGGGAAAAGGCGACGGGATACCAAAACGGTGCGAGGGCGCGCCAGTCCGATTCGGAAAATGTGCAGGCACGCGGCGGTTTGGGCAGCAGTTCGGTGGCTTGAAGATTTTGCATGGCGTTTTTGAGTGACTCCTTAACCAGTCCCTTTCCTGGGAAAATTTGGACTCAAACCTGAAAAATATCAAGCCGGCATTGCGCCGGTGCAGTCAGCGTGGCATGGCCGGAGGCTGAAACTATTTCTGCAAAACCATTCGCAACGCTTTTAAAACCGCCGCCACGTTTTGCGGCGTGGAGCCGGCACCCATCAGGCCGATGCGCCAGACTTTTCCTTTGAGCGGCCCAAGGCCGGCGCCGATCTCGATGTTGTTATCGGCCAGCAGTTGTTTGCGCACGGCGAGTTCATCCACACCGGCGGGAACGCCGACGGCATTCAATTGCCAGAGTTGATGGCCGGCTTGGGAAACGATTTCCAGTCCAAGTTCGGCCAGACCTTTTTTGAGCAAAAGATGATTCTGCTCATGCCGCCGCCAGCGATTTTCCAAACCTTCTTCCAAAACGAGCCGCAGCGCTTCATGCAAGCCGTAGTTCATCGTGATGGGTGCGGTGTGATGATAAACGCGTTCCTGTCCCCAATACGATGACAGAAGATTAACATCGAGATACCAGCTTTGAACTTTGGTTTTGCGTTTCGTGACGACTTCCATTGCGCGCGGGCTCAACGAAACCGGCGAGAGACCCGGCGGCGCACTCAGGCATTTTTGAGTGCCGCTATAAACGGCGTCTACCTGCCAGTCGTCAATCCGCACCGGGCAGCCGGCGAGTGAGGTGACCGTATCCAGCAAAAACAACGCGCCGGCGGCATGAGCCAGTTTGGAAATTTCTTCAACTGACGTCAGCGCACCGGTCGAAGTTTCGGCGTGAACGATGGCGACGAATTTCGGTTTGGAAACTTGTTTGAGAACTTCGGCAATTTGTTCCGGCGTGATGATGGTGCCCCAAGCGGATTCGACTTTGGTGACCTTTGCGCCGCAGCGCTCGGCGACATCGCACATGCGCGTCCCGAAAACGCCGTTGACGCCGATGATGACTTCATCGCCCGGTTCAATCAAATTCACGCAGCAGAATTCCATGCCGGCGCTGCCGGTGCCGCTGATGGGAAACGTCATTTCGTTTTTGGTGATGAACACGGCGCGCAGCATCGTCTTGATCTCCTCCATCATCTTGACGAAAGCGGGGTCGAGGTGGCCGACGAGCGGCTGTGACATGGCGCGCAATACGGACGGGGCGACATCACTTGGCCCCGGTCCTAAAAGCAGGCGCGGCGGTGGAGTAAAGGCGGCGGGTATCACCGGATCAATAATAAAATCCTTTGCAGGCTGGATTTGAAGTTGGTTGCCGGAATAACGCATTCAGAGTCGTGAATGTATTCGATGGGTTCGCGACGATCCGTTTGTTTCCTTATCAGTTCGCCGGACTGCCGTTGCGGCTATCCAGTTGTTTTTCAAGATAAGTGTCTTCCGGCGCGTCGAGCCATGCGGTATACCAGATGTTGCCGAGCATTTGCCCCGCTTTCACGATTTGATCTTCCAAGAGCGGCAGTCCTTGCATTCCTTTGTCGCCTTCGCCGGTCAGCAGGCCTTCTTTCTCCATTTCGTAAAGCGGGCCGACGTATTTATTTTGCTCAACCAGATAAGCCACGACATCGCGGAACATGCCCTCGGGTTCATCCGCATTGGCAATGCGATCCGCCGGATGGATTTTCCCGAGCAAGGTTTGAACTTTTATTCCGCCGGTTTTCCGAAAATAGCCGCCGTCAATCCACGCGTGAAAAGTTGTTCGCGTCGTAAAACCCTTCGGATTGTCGCCGACCCAGCCGTTGAAATGTTTCGTGGTATGCAATGGCTGCGAGCCGTCACCAACATAATGCCCCATCACGCCCATCACATAAACGATGTCCGCCTGTGCGTTCGCTATTTCCACGGGTGTGCCGCCATGAGTTTGGAACGCCTTCAAAGTGCTGAAATCCGATTTCAATTTTTCGTAATACTCCGTGATGGCCCACGGCAAAAATCCGCACAGCTCGCGGGTATGATCGGTGTCCTTGGTCGGATCAATTGGCGGAAATTTTTCCGGATGGGCCGCGCGCTCGCGCGCAATGTCCGCCATGAAATCATAACGCATCATCGGCAATGTTTCCGGCGTGAGTCCATAAAGCGACAAATCCTCCAGGTCAAAGTAATGATCCGGCCCGTTGACATTCTTGAGCGGCAAATCGCCGATATTCCGCCAGCGGTCCGGCTCGCCTGCGAGATATTCAATGCGACTTTTCAATGCTGGCGTCAGTTCAAAACCGCCGAATTCCGGAGGCAACGACGCAAGCGCCAATTCGTTGACAGTGTGGTGTCCTTCATAATCCCAGGCGTTCGCATCATGGTCGCCAAACACAATGAAAACACCGACTGCAACTGCAAATGTGAACAACTTCAATTTCATAATTTATTCCTTGTTGCGCGCCAGCCTAAGGGAACGCGATGTGGCAAGCAAGAGAGTAACGGGATGGTTTGAAAACTCATGCCGCCGGAGGAAATCCTTTGACCTCCGCCAGCGGGTCTGGTTTGCTTCGCGAGAATTAGGAACAATATTTCATGTATTTGAGCGTCATTGGAATTTTATTGGTCGCCGTCATTGTCGCCTATTTTTACAACAATCCGCTCGGTTACAGTCGCTGGTTTCTTATTCGCCGTTTTATCAACTGGTTTCCGCTCGGCATGACTTATGCCTTCCTGTGTATGGGACGCTACAACATCATTGTGGCCAAAGGCGCGCTCGGCGCGTTGATGTCGAATCAGGATTTGGGAATCATTTTCGGCGTCGGCACGTGCACGTATGCGCTGTCCTTTCTCGTCAACGGCCCGCTGATTGACAAAAAACTCGGCGGAAAGGTCGGAATGCTCATTTCCGCCGCCGGCTCGGCGCTGGCCAACGTCGCGCTGGGAATTCTCACCTGGCTCATCGTCGCCAGACATTTCAAAGTCAATCTCGTCGCCAGTTTCTCGCTGCTTTACGCGCTGAACATGTATTTCCAAAGCTTCGGTTCCATGTCCATCATCAAGGTGAAGGCGTATTGGTTTCATGTGCGTGAGCGCGGCGTCTTCGGCGCCATTTTTGGAACCCTCATTTCCATCGGCGTATATTTCGCGTTCGACTGGGGCGGATCCATCATTTCGCTCACGAAGGCAGATGCCACCGGCACATTGCGGAATTTTTTCGCCTCCGCCGGCGCGCCCGTGGACGCCACATGGTCGGTGTTTTACATTCCGGCGGTGATTTTGGCCGTCTGGTTTTTGCTCGATATCTGGCTCATCAAAGATTCGCCCGAACTCGCCGGCTTTCCGCATCTCGACACGCACGACGCCTCATCCGGACAAATGCACATCGAATTCAGCGTGCTGGATTTGCTGAAAAAAGTTCTCACGAGCAAATTGATGCTGCTGGTTGCCTGCGTGGAGTTGACCGGCGGCGTGTTCCGCTACGCGATCATGCAATGGTATCCCATTTATGGCCACGAAGTGAAACAACCCGGCGCGGAATACATTTCGCAACATTGGGGCTGGTTCACCTGTGTCTTCGGAATTGTCGGCGGATTTTCTGGCGGTCTGGTTTCCGACAAATTATTTCACTCGCGGCGCGGCCCGCCCACGGCATTTCTCTGCGGCTTGGTGCTGCTCCTGGCGGCGGTGATGGCGGAATTTTTATTTTCACAGCCGCAAATCATCGGCTGGGCGGCGATTTTCATCGTCATGGCGTCCATCGGCGTCACATCGCTGATGAGCGGCACGGCGGCGACGGATTTCGGCGGGCGCAAGGCAACCGCCACCTGCATGGGCATCGTCAACGGCTTCGCCTACCTCGGCAGCGGCATTCAATCCTTCGGCCTCGGATTTCTGCTCGGCGACAAAAACACGAATTGGATGTGGCTGCCGATTTTCATCATGCCCTTTGCCATCATCGGCACGCTGGTTTCCATCAAAATCTGGTATGAACTTCCCGCCGCCACGCGCAAATACCTGGCTGATGTTGAGCTAAAGGAGGTTTGATCGGACTTGACTGTGTTTATTGCTTAAAGTTCAACCATCGGTTTTTGCCGGGGAGCCGAGCAAATCTCAGTGCAGAACTTGATGTCGCAACATTATTGGCGTCCGGGAATTATTGCTTGGAGTCCTTCGCAAATTGTTCCATTATTTTTTCATTAAAGGGTAATTTTACTCATGCCACGCACCCGCCAGGAACTGGAACAAATCGAACGTCAGATTCTCGCGCCCTACGCGCAGTTCAGCGGCGACACGCGCGGCCGCGAGCACGCCGAGGCTCCGCCCGAATGGCGCACGCATTACCAGCGCGACCGCGACCGTGTCATCCATTCGCGCGCCTTTCGCCGGCTCGAATACAAGACGCAGGTTTTTCTCAACGGCACCGGCGACCATCTGCGCACGCGGCTCACGCACACGATTGAAGTCGCCGCCATCTCGCGCAACATCGCCAGCGCGCTCAAGCTGAACACCGACCTCGCCGAGACCATCGCGCTCGCGCACGACCTCGGCCATTCTCCGTTTGGTCACAAGGGCGAAACGGCGCTCGCGCGATTGATGAAGGGTCACGGCGGATTTGAGCACAACGAGCACAGCCTCCGCATCGTCGAGCAGCTCGAACAAAAATACCCGGATTTTCCCGGCCTGAACCTGTCATGGGAAGTGCGCGAAGGTCTGGCCAAGCATCACACCGCCTATGATCATCCCGGCCGGCGCAAAGGTTTCGTCGCCAAAAATCCGCCGCTCGAAGCGCAGCTCGCCAATCTCGCCGACGAAATCACCTATTACAGCCACGACCTCGACGACGGACTCGACTCCGGTTTGCTTTCGGAAAAAGAGTTGCGTCAGCACGTCCGCGTCTGGGCGCAGGCTGCGAAGCTGGTGACCAGGCAACACGGCAAGCTACCGGACGAAAGCCGCCGCTACTTCACCATCCGCACGATCATTGACATGCAGATTCACGACGTTGTTGAAAACAGCGAGCGGCTCATCCTAAAAGCCGGGGTGCAATCCGCTGACGACGTCCGCCAGTGCGCACCGGCGCTGGTGCGGCACAGTCCCGAACGCCACAAGCTTAATCAGGAACTGCGCCGCTATCTTTACAAAAATTTGTATTACAACCCCGTGGTCCACCAGCCCAACCTGCGCGCGGTGAAAATGCTCGGCGAACTTTTCCAATACTGCCTCGCCCACCCCAATGAGATCGGCGAGAGCGCGCAGAAACGCATCAAACAAACCGGCCTGCACCGCGCCGTGTGCGATTACCTCGCCGGCATGACTGACCGTTACGTCATGAAGGAATACGAACGGATTTTTCAAACAGCTTTTAAGCCATGATTGCGGCAGGCAACGAAGCCACAAGGTTGCTGCGGCTGATTGGAACCAATCTTTAGGCGGGTTGATTAAAAATGCGGTCTGATTTTCCTGTGATGATTTCAGAAATCAGCGGCGTGTTTTTCTGCGGCTTCGCGGAAATTTCAAACGCTGTTTTGAGTCGGGCGATTGCAGCTTTGGCCTGATTAACGTCGGCGGCATGAACGCGGCATAATACGCCGGACTTGCCCAGGCGTTCGCCGGGCTTTGCGATATTATCCACGCCGACATCATAATTGATTGTTGAATTTTTGGTGAGCCGGCCGCCGCCCAGATTGCGAACCACTTCGCCGATGATTCGCGCATCGCATTTGGAAACGAACCCGCTTTTTTCCGCCTTCAATTCCAGAACTGTTTTCGCCGTGGAATCCAGTGCAAGTTTGCGGTTGAAAGCTTTCAGGTCCGCACCTTGAGCGACGAGCATCGCTTCCCATTTCTGGCGCGCTTCTCCGGATCTCATGCAGGCTTCCGCCAGCTTGCGTGCAGCGACGATTGATTTTGTTTTGCGCGTGTGCAGCAACAGATGCGCGGCGCAGGCAATTGTCAATTCCCGCAAATCAGTCGGGCCTTTGTTTTCAAGGCAATCAACCGACTCTTTGACTTCCAGCCAGTTGCCGGCGGCGCGGCCCAGCGGCGAGTTCATATCCGTCAAAATCGCGCTTGTATTCGTGCCGCAATCGTTGCCGAGCGCAACCATCGCCTTCGCCAGCCTGCGTGCGTCGGCTTTGGTTTGCATGAACGCGGCGCTGCCAAATTTCACATCGAGAATCAGCGCATCCAGACTTTCAGCTAATTTCTTTGAAAGAATGGAAGCGGTGATGAGCGGAATGCTCGGCACGGTTCCGCTGGCGTCGCGCAGCGCGTAAATTTTTTTATCGGCGGGAACCATCTTGTCCGTCTGGCCGCAAATGACGCAGCCGACTTTTTGAACTTGGGCAATAATATTTTCCGCCGGCAAAAGCGTTTTGAAGCCGGGAATGGAGTCCAATTTGTCGAGCGTGCCGCCGGTGATGCCGAGGCCGCGTCCGGAAATCATCGGCACGCGGAAGCCGAGGCACGCCAGCAGCGGCGCGAGCGGCAGCGAAACCTTGTCGCCGATGCCGCCGGTGGAATGTTTGTCCACGCGCGGGCGTTTGTCCTTCGGAAATTTCAGCACGTCGCCGGAATCGCGCATGGCGAGCGTGAGCGTGGTGGTTTCGGCGGTGTTCAGCCCGCGAAAATAAATGGCCATGAGCATGGCCGACATCTGGTAATCGGGAATTTTTCCGGCGGTGAACTCGCGGATGAATTCCTGAATCTGCTCCGGCGCGAGAATCTTTCCTTCGCGCTTGGATTCGATGAGCGGGAGAAAGTTCATCGTTGGTTTCTTCACTTGTTCGGTTGATATTCGCAGTCCCCACTATTTAAGACAACGACTTTTGTGGCGTTATCGCGACATGGTCGGTGTGATTTTACAATTCCGAACTCCAGCCGATAATGTAAATGAAAAAGGAATTGTTTATGCGAAACATCGCGGCACAATGATTTCGTATTGATCATGCAACCAGAACCAAAAATCACCCAGGTTTCGGAGGCCGTCCTGACAATGTTGCGTGCGGCTTCGATGGAGGCCGCCAAAAAGGCGTATTGCCGATACAGTCATTTTCCAGTGGGCGCTGCCGTTTTGACGGCAGAGGGCAGAATTTTTTCCGGCTGTAATGTTGAAAACGCCTCGTTTGGCCTGACGATTTGCGCAGAAAGGAATGCCATTTTTCAAGCGGTCGCCGACGGGTCACAACAGATTACAGCGGTTGTGATTTATACCCCAACATCAAGCCCCACGGCTCCCTGCGGCGCCTGCCGGCAGGTCATCAACGAATTTGGTCCGAATGCGGAGATTTACTGTTTTTGCAATGGACAAAAAGAATTGCGCATCTCAATGTCGGAATTGTTGAAGCACGCATTTGGACCGCATAATCTCCCCTGAGCTTTGCTCAGAGCAAAAAGCCCGCGAGACAAGCGGTCATGTAGGCCGCGAGCAGGCCACCCACCATCGCGCGGAATCCGAGCTTTGCCATTTCGCTGCGACGCTCCGGCGCGAGCGAGCCGATGCCGCCGACCTGGATCGCGATGCTGGAAAAATTCGCGAAGCCGCACAGCGCGTAAGTCGCGATCGTGAAGCTGCGCGGGTCGAGCGCCAGCGTTTTGGCGTGGCTCGTGAGATCGAGATAGCCGACGAATTCGTTCAGCACGATGCGTTCGCCAAGGATTTGTCCGATGCTCACGCAATCCTGCGCCGGAATACCCATGAGAAAGGCGAAGGGCGCGTTGACCCAGCCAAAAAACATCTGGAGCGTCACCGGATTTTTCACACCAAGATGCGTCTGCGGCCAGCCGACGACGTAATTCGCCAGCGCGATGATGGCGATGAAGGCGATGAGCATGGCGATGATGTTCAGCGCGAGGTGAAAGCCATCGCCCGCGCCGC
>CAZIFP010000062.1:0-12789 GCA_964538105.1 uncultured Bifidobacteriaceae bacterium | reverse complement strand
CGGGAGAGGGCCGGGGTGAGGGCCGTCCATCTTCCCTCCTCGACACCCGCGTCGTGTATTGCGGCGACAATCTGGAACAGCTTGCCAGGCTGCCCGACGCCTGCGTGGACTTGATTTTCATTGACCCGCTCTTCAACTCCAGCCGCAACTACAGTCAGAGGCCTGACTGGCACAGTCTCTGGGGCGAGTCCAAGGAAAAGCGCGCCTTTGAAGTCCACCGGATGGCAGGCGGTGCATCGTGACATAATTTGACATTGCGACGCTTTCTCTTACCTTGGAGTCGAAACCAAGGAAACATGTGTGTTTACGCCCGACCGGGCATTGATGTGCATGAGCCAGTCAAGGAACCGGTGCGGATAAAGCATAACCAATCTAAAAACACATGAACTCAATGTTTAGGCACGGCTGGTATTTCAGCCTGATTCTCGGCTCCCTGTTGTATTCAACCATCACCAGTTTTGCTCAGGCACCGGTTTTCACGAACGCCACGGTGGTCGGTGGAACCTTTTCCGTCCAGATTTTGATCGCTTCCAACCAGCTTTATACCATTCAAACCTCCACCAACCTGACAAGCTGGTCTTCGGTGGGTTCCAATACGGCCACGAACAGTTTGATCACCCTGGTTGATCCACGCGGGACCGCCGGTTTCACCCGCCAGTATTACCGCATCATGCTCGGGGCGGTGGCCAGCTTCAGCCTGCAATTTCTGGAATTTGCCAACGCCGGCAGTTTCAACAGCAACTCCACGCCAAACACCACTTTTCCCGTCGTTTTAAACAGCTACTCCGCCGGTTTCCAAGTGAACGACGACACCAATTATCCCGCCGCCACCAACGTCTTCTTCACCGGCCCCGCCGGTTCCGGGCTGACCAATGCGCCGGGTGATCCCGGCAATTCCAGCATAAATACCGGCCATGATAATTCCGCCTTTTACCAATCCTCACTCATTGCCAGCCCTGCTGCCGCACCCGGCGGCACCTGGGTGGTGAATTACAAGGGCTCAAATCAGACGTTCACCGTGACTGATCCGCAGGCCGCCAGCCGGCTGGTTGTTCCCTATCCAACCCTCACCGTGTCCGGCGGCGTTTTGCAAAGCGTGAGCTGGGTTTATCGCGATGCCACCACGGGCGCGACCTTGAGCGGGGCACCGGCATACATGAGCAACATCCAGCTCCAAGTTTATGGCAATTCGAGCCAGCCCACCATTTACAATTCACCCAACCTGACGCCCGGCACCACCAGCCACACGCTGACCTCCACAGTGAATTATTCAGATATTTCCGGGTTCGGCCTGGCCTATCAGGATTCGCTGGGAAACAACTATGTGGTTGATTACGGTCACTGAGCCGGCTTGAAATAAAATGCGTTCGGGCGGCCCACCGCCCGCCGCGCTGACGCTGCCGCCGCGTTGCCCTAATCTCCGGCATGGCTAAAAAGGCTGCTGCAAAACCCGCTGCCGCTCCCCGGTTGCCCAAAGATTAGTTGAACAGCATGGTGATCCTGGCGATAGTATGCATCACCAAAAATGCAGCCCTCGTTCCCAACCTCCCAGTAAGCATCATCGCCCTCACGGCGTTGCAGGCAGCTTATCAGGATGCCATGAACGCCGCCGCCATCGGCGGGCAAAAAGACACCGCCGCGCTGAAGGATGCGCGCAATGACCTGGTCGCGGCATTACGCCAGATTGCCGCGTATATCCAGAGCCTCAACCTCACGGAAGCGCAGGTGCTGACGCTGGGCTTTGACGTGGTGGTCTGGAGCAAAACCCCGATCACGCTCGTGGCACCGCTGGTCTCTGGCCTGGACAATTCCCAGACTACGCGGTTGGGGGTTTATCTCCAGGCGGTGAACGGGGCCAAGGCGTATCATGTGCAGTATTGCACGGGCACGGGCGCATGGGTGGAGGCGGGCATCTGGCCGAACACCAGGGGCATCGTCATCCTGAACCTCACGCCGGGCACGGTCTATGGCGTGCGCGTGCGCGCCGTCGGCGGTTCCGAGCAATACGGTCCCTGGAGCGCAACCTTGTCGCTGATGTGCATCTGATGGACTGGTTGGGGGCCGGGTGAAAACTCTCCCTGCCCTCAACCCAAAATTCCTAAAAACTTTCAAATCCCCAATCAGATTTGCGCCGGCCTTGCCGGACGCAAACCGGACGATGGTTGTGCGGTCAATGCACAAAAAGCTTACCGTAATTGACCGCCCATCGTCCGGTCATTTTTTCAATAGCGCCCGCTTCGCCACGGCGAGTTCCTTCAACGTGTCGGCACCGACCTTGGGATACTCCAGGTCCAGCGCGACCAGGGTGTCAATCACGGCGGCGGCCACCACGATGCGGGTGAACCATTTGTTGTCCGCCGGCACCACGAACCACGGCGCGTGCTTGGCGGCGGTGTGGCGGATGGTGTCCTCGTAGGCGTCCTGATACTGGTCCCAGAAGCCGCGCTCGGCCATGTCGGCGGCGGAAAATTTCCAGTTCTTGTCCGGCGTCTCCAGCCGTTCCAGAAACCGCCGCTTCTGCTCCTTCTTGGAGAGGTGCAGGAAAAATTTGACGACGACGATGCCGTTGTTCGCCAGATATTTTTCAAAATTGCGGATGTCCTCGAAGCGCTGCTGCCAGATGTCCTTGGTGACAAGCGACGGCGGGATTTTTTGTTTCGCCAGAAATTCAGGATGCACGCGCACGACGAGCGTTTCCTCGTAGTAGCTGCGGTTGAAGATGCCAATGTGGCCGCGATTGGGCAGCACCTTCATGGATCGCCAGAGGTAGTCGTGGTCAAGATCCTCAGCCGACGGCGACTTGAAGGAATGGACGTCGCAGCCCTGCGGATTGACGCCGGACATGACGTGTTTGATGGCCCCGTCCTTGCCGGCGGCGTCCATGGCCTGAAAAATCAGGAGCACGCCCCACTTGTCCTGCGCGTAGAGCCGATCCTGCAACCCGGCGAGCGCCTGCACGCCCATGGCGAGCGCCTCCTTGGCGCGCGGCTTGGCCTCGGACTTGAAGCCCATGGTGTCGGCGGGGTCGTTGTCCTTGAGCCGGAATTTTTCGCCCTTGGTGACACGGTAATGTTCGGCAACTTTCCGGGCACGCTTGATGAGTTCTTTGGGTTTCATGGTTCAAGCAGGTTGCTGCTTTGACGCCGTCAGTGTCCAGAAGTATCGGCAGGCTTCACTCCGGCGTCCTTCACCGGCCCGGGTTTTTCGCCGCCGAGCTTCTCGATGATGTAGAAGATGACGGGAATCAAAAAGATGGCGATGAAGCTGGCCGCCAACATGCCGCCGATGACGGTGAAGCCCATGACCTGCCGCGACAACGCCCCTGCCCCGCTCGCCCTGGCCAGCGGCACGCAGCCGAGAATGAACGCGAAGCTGGTCATCAGGATGGGACGCAACCGCAGTTTCGCGCCTTCGAGCGCGGCATCAATCAGCGGTTTGCCCTCCTCGTAACCCATCTTGGCAAATTCGACGATGAGAATGGCGTTCTTGGCAGACAGACCGATGAGCATGACGAGACCGATCTGAGCATAGACGTTGTTTTCGTAACGTCCAACCGCCATGCCGGCGAACGCGCCAAAGACCGCGACGGGCGTTCCGAGCAACACACTGAACGGCAGGGTCCAGCTTTCGTATTGCGCGGCAAGGATCAAAAACACGCACAACAGTGAGAACCCAAAGATGACCATCGGCGAGACGCCCTGTTGCGCCTTCTTTTCCTGATAGCTCATGCCCATGTAATCGTAGCCCATTCCCGGCGGCATGGTCTGGTCGAACACTTCCTCCATCGCCTTCATCGCCTGCGCCGAGCTGTAGCCGGGCTTGGGCGAGCAGTTGATCTGCGCGGCTTCGTGGAGATTGTAGCGCATGGTGAACTCCGGTCCTTGCGTCGCGCGCACGCTCGTCACCGCCGCGAGCGGCACCATGTTGCTGGAATTGTTCAGCACATAAAACTGGCCGAGGTTGCCGGCCTGCGTGCGGTAGTCGCCCTCGGCCTGCACATAGACCTGCCACTGGCGGCCAAAGCGGTTGAAGTAGTTCACGAATGCGCCGCCCATGAAACATTGCATCGTCTGATAAACGTCCTGAAGCTTCACGCCCTGCTGGATCACCTGGTCGCGGTTCACATCCACATAAACCTGCGGCACGGAGGGCAGCGCCGTGGTAAATGCGCGCGACAACTCCGGCCGCTTGTTCACCGCCTCAAGATATTTTTTCAGGTTCGTTGCCAGGAAATTCCCGCCCTGCCCCGTGCGGTCTTCAAGAATGAACGTGACGCCGCCCGCCGCGCCGACACCGGGAATTGCCGGGGGCAGAAACGGAAACGCCATTGCGCCGGGAATCTTCGCCATTTTCGCCTGCAAGCCCAGCATGATGGCGCGGAACTGTTCCTCCGGTTTTTTGCGTTTGGCCCAGTCCTCCAGCGTGATGAAGAAAAAGCCGCTGTAGGTGTTCTGCACGCCGCTCAACATGCTGTAGCCGACGACCGACGAATAATACTTCACGCCCGGTGTGTCCTTCAAAATCTCCTCCACCTGCCGCATCATTTCGCTGGTGCGCTGCGCGGACGAGGCGTCAGGCAGTTGCAGGCCGGCGTAGGCGTAGCCTTGATCTTCGTTGGGCAGGAAGCTGGTCGGAATGAACTTGCCCAGCACCCCGGCCAGCACCGCGAAGGCCACCAGCAGAATCACGGCGAAGGAGCTTTTGTGGATGAGCAGGCGGCACACGCCGACATATCCATCTGTCGCGCGGCCAAACCATTTGTTAAACCAGTCGTAGAATTTCTGGAGCGGGCCGGTGCCCTTCACCTTGGGCCGGAGCAGCAACGCCGCCAGCGCGGGCGAAAGCGTCAGCGCGTTGAACGCGGAGATGGCCACGGACACAGCAACGGTCACGGCGAACTGCTGATATAATCTTCCCGTGATGCCTGGAATAAACGCCGTCGGCAAGAACACCGCCGCGAGAATGATGGCAATGGCCATGACCGGCCCAGAAACTTCCTGCATGCCTTTCAGCGCCGCGTCTTTTGGCGACAATCCTTTTTCGATGTGATGCTCCACGATTTCCACCACAACGATAGCGTCATCCACCACCAGACCGATGGCCAGCACCAGGCCGAAGAGCGAAAGGGTGTTGATGGAAAAACCGAACAGCGGGAACAAGGCGAAGGTTCCGATCAACGACACCGGCACGGCGAGCAGCGGAATCAGCGTCGCGCGCCAGCCTTGCAGGAAGATGAAGACCACGATGAGGACAAGAATGATGGCTTCGACCAGCGTGTGCTCAATCTCCTTCATGCCGGCGGTAACCGCCAGCGTGGTGTCGAGAGCCACCACATAATCCAAGTCGGGCGGAAAACTCTGCTTGAGTTTTTCCATGACCTGCCGCGCGCCGTTCGCGGCATCCACGGCATTGGAATCCGGCAACTGGTAGAGTGCGATGAGCGCGGACGGCTTGCCGTTCAAGCGCGCCTTCATGTTGTAGTTCTGCGCGCCGAGTTCAACGCGGGCGACATCCTTCACGCGCAAAATCGCACCGCCGGGCGAACCACGGATGACAATGTTTTCAAACTGCTCCGTAGTTTCCAAACGACCCTGCGAACGGACGGCATAGGTGAACTGTTGTCCGGGCGGAATCGGTTCGCCGCCAATCTGGCCGGCGGGGTTCACCGTGTTCTGCGCCTGAATTGCATTGATGATTTCCGGAACGGTGACACCCATCTGGGCGAGCCGGTCGGGCCGCACCCACAGGCGGATGGCATAGTTGCCCGCGCCGAAAACCGACACGCTGGCGATGCCCGGCACGCGCGTCATCAGGTCGTTGATGTTGATGACCGCATAGTTGGCGAGGAACACGCCGTCGTAAGTGTTGTTCGGCGAGTAGAGCGCGAACATGATGAGCGGCGCGGAAGTGGATTTCTGGACGGTAACGCCCTGGTTGTTGACCGCGCTGGGCAATTGCGAGGCGGCCTGGCTTTGCCGCATCTGCGAAAGGATCTGGTCGGTGTTCGGGTCGGTCTTGATGTTGAAGTCCACCGTCAACTTCATCGTGCCGTTGTTGGCGTTGAGGGAATACATGTATTCCATGTTGTCCACGCCGGACATCTGCTGCTCGATGGGCGTGGCGACAGACTGCTCAACCGTGGTCGCGTCCGCGCCGGGATAGGTCGCGTTCACCTGGATCTGCGGATCCGCGATGTTGGGAAACTGCGCGATGGGCAGGCCGGACATCGCCACCAGTCCCATAATCACCATCAGTATGGAAATCACCATCGCGACAATCGGACGGTTGATGAAAAATTTTGACATACGTCAGCGGTTGGAAATGGACAAACCGGTCAAGGTTTCGCTTCCTCCGCAGTAGCTGCCGGAAGGGCGGCAATATCACCTTTGAACGGGACCGGATTCACTTCCACGCCATCACGAACTTTCTGGATGCCCTCGGCGACCACTCGGTCACCCGGCTTCAAATTTCCTTGAACCACCCACAACTGCCCGACCCGCTCGCCGGTCATCACCGGCCGGATGCTCACCTTATTGTCCTCGTCCACAACCGCGATGAGATAGCGGCCCTGCATGTCCGCCACCGCCGCCTGCGGCACAAGCAGCGCGTCTTTCTCCGTGGTCAACAATGCCCGCACTCGGACAAACATGCCCGGCGCGAGCAAACCCTGCGGATTTGAAAATTCTCCGACGATGGTGATCGTGCCGGTCTTGACATCCACCTGGTTGTTCGAAAACCGGACCCGTCCTTTTTGCGGATAAGTCGAACCGGACGCGAGGACCAATTCCAGCACCGGCCCCTGATATTCGCCGTTCTGTGCGCGCAGAGTTTTGCCCTCGGCCAGAATCGCCTCCTGGATCCGGTTCAGCAATATCTGGTCCACCGAAAAATAAACCCGGATCGGATCAACCTGCACCACGGTGGTCAGCGGACCGGAGCCGGGTCCGAGCAAATTCCCGACCTGCGCCTGCGCCAGTCCGGCCACGCCGTCAATTGGCGAAAGGATTTTGCAGAAATTATAGTTAAGCTGGGCGGATTCGACCGCAGCCTCATTGGCCAGGTTCGCCTGGATGGCATCGTCAAGTTCCTGCTGGCTGATGGCCTGAGTCTTGGCCAGCGGCGTGTAGCGCTGGACATCCATTTCGGATTTGCCCAGCTTGGCCAGCGCCTGGTCCAGCGCGGCCTTGTAAGTGCGGTCGTCAATCTGGAACAGCACCTGGCCGTTCGTCACCGTGCTGCCTTCCTCGTAATTCCGCGTAAGCAGGTAACCGCTCACCTGCGCGGAAATCGTGGCGTTGACCTCGCCTTCCAGCGTTCCAACCCACTCGCGATATATCGGCACGTCCCGCTGCTCGACGTTGACCACCTGGACTTCCGGCGGCGCGGCTGGCCCCTGTTCACCTTTTTTGCAGCCAGAAAGCGGCGCCAGCAATGCCAGCAACAAAACCGGCTGTGCCATTTTGAAAATCAGGATTTTTCTCATTTCTCGCGTATCTTGTTTTGGAACGGTTTTTTCGGCAAGAATTATCCTTGCCGCACTTCGGATTTAATCCTGACGCTCCGGTGCCGCTGCGTCCAGTGTTGCCACCTTCGCCGCGTAAAAATTGATGCCCGGCAGCGCGCTGAAGCCGTGGGCAAATATGCTCAACAACACCGTCATCATCACCGCCAGCCGGATGGTCGGCGCGCCCGGCTGTTGGTCTCCCTGTTCCAGATAAACCAGACCGAGCACGATGGACGCCAGCCCGCGTGGACCGAACCAGCCCATGAACAAAACCGTGGCGCGGTTCAGCCGTGTGCCGATGAGAGCAACCGCCACCGGCAGCATCCGCACAACCGTCAGGCTGATGACCGCATACAACACATGCGACCAGTTGAATTTTTGCCAGTCGCGCGCCACCAGCAGGCCGAAGAGAAAAAACACGGACAGATTGAGCAGTTGTCCCCACTCTTCCGCGAACTCGACACTGCGCTTGCCGGCTTCATTGAACTTTACCTGCACCGCGAGCCCGGCGACAAATGCGGCGATGAACATGCTCGCATCTGCCGCCTCCGAAACGACCATGCAAAGCAACGGCAGGACCACCACGCCGAGTTGCTGGGAGGATTGCGCCATCCAGTTTTTACGGCTTACCCAGCCCAGCAGCCAGCCGCCAACCAGACCGATGCCGGTGCCGATAACTGCGCCATAACCTAGTTGTTCGATTATGAAGCGAAATAAGTTCGCGCTGTGTCCATCAGTGTCCGGCGCAGCCAGCGCGATGAAAAAAAGCAGGAATGGAACCGAAAGGCCGTCGTTCAATCCGGCTTCCACGTTAAGCGCATGACGGATTTTCATCGGCACGCGCGGGCTGTTCACGATGATCTGTCCCAGCCCGGCATCGGTGGGAGCGAGGATGGCGGACAGAATGCCGGCCTCCCAAACCGAGAGCTGGCGAAACACGACCAGCGCCGCCAGCGCACCCAACAGCAGGGTCAAAGGCATTCCGACGCTCAACAACCGGGCCGGCAGGTTGCGGATGTGCTTTAAAACCTTCAGGTCGGTGCGGCTCGCATCGGTAAACAGCAACAGCGTCAGCCCTGCTTCCGCGACCCGGAGAAAAATCTCGATGTTCCCTTTCCGGTCGCGAAGTTCTGGCAGCAGGAACAGGGTAATCATCCCGGCAACCGTGAACAAAATCGGCGCCGTGAAAACCGTCCGCTCCAGCCTGGCGGAAAACAGGCTGTGCAGAAAAATTAGCACGATGAAAATGGTGATGAGCGGCATAATTCAGCTTCCACATCCTACATCCGGTTCGAGTCTTTAAGCAGCAGCAGTGGCAAAGGCCAAATCTTCAGGCAGACATTTAATTAACGAGTGACGACGGGGTTCTGCCAGCCGCCCGGAGGCGTTACTCTTGCAACTTCGGCCGGCCCCCAGGTTTTTTGTTCATATTCAAAAACGGGCGTGCCTGCCTTCAGCACCAGGTCAACGATGCGCCATGCTTCCTCCACATAATCTTCGCGGGCGAACAGCGTGGAATCTCCTGCCATCGCGTCGCCGAGCACGCGCTCGTAGGCGTCCATTTCGCCGGCGCGCGGGCTGCGGCCACCTTCGATTTCCACCGGCATGCTGGCTTTCTCATCGTCCACGGAAATGGTGTTCATGCAGATGCCGAACGCGATGTCCGGGCTGATCCGCAACCGGCAATAATTGGATTTCAAATCGTAACCTTGATACATCGTCGGCGGCTGGCGCAACCGGACAACCACCTCCGTGCAGGTGACCGGAAGATTTTTCCCGGCGCGGATGTAGAAAGGAACGCCCCGCCACCGCCAGGAATCAATCTCCAGCTTGAGTGCTGCAAACGTTTCCACCTTTGAACCGGGTGCGACCCCGGGTTCCTGCTGGTATCCACGGAACTGGCCGCGGACCAAATTCCCTGCCGTCAGCGGCTGGATGGCCTTCAACACTTTCACTTTTTCATCGCGGATGGATTCGCTGTCCGTGCGGACGGGCGGTTCCATCGCCAGATGGGCCATGACCTGGAACAGATGATTCTGCATCACGTCGCGGATGGTGCCGACCTGTTCATAAAAACTGCCCCGGCCCTGCACGCCGAAATCCTCCGCCATCGTGATCTGAAAACTCTCGACGCTGTTGCGGTTCCAGAACGGCTCCAGCATCGCGTTGGCAAAGCGGAAGAACAGCATGTTGTGAACGGGCTTTTTTCCGAGGTAATGGTCAATGCGGAAAATTCGTTTCTCGTCGAAGGTCTGCAGAAGAATCTGGTTGAGTTCTTCGGCGGAAGCGAGGTCGCGCCCAAAAGGTTTTTCAATGATGACGCGCGCACCCTTGGTGCAGCCGGCCTTTCCGAGCTGCTCCACCACAATGGCGAAGGCGGCCGGCGGAATGGCCAGATAATAGGCCGGGCGTTGCGCCGAACCGAGTTCCTTGCGCAACGCCTGAAACGTCACCGCGTCGTTGTAATCACCATCCACATAACGCAGCAGTCCGGACAATTTTTCAAAAGCCGCCGGGTCGAGGCCGCCGTGTTTTTCCAGACTGTCCTTCGCGCGGGCCTTGAGCTGGTCAAGGTTCCAGCCCGCCTTGGCCACGCCGATGACCGGCACGTTGAGGTTGCCGCGCTTCAACATCGCCTGCAGCGACGGAAAAATTTTCTTGTAGGCGAGATCGCCGGTGGCCCCGAAAAAAACCAGCGCGTCGGAATAAATTGCTTTCATGCTCTTTTACTTGGAAGGTTTCTCCAGATGACCGCCGAAGCCAAAACGCATCGCCGAAAGCAGCTTGTCCTGGAAGTCCGCCTCGCCGCGTGAACTGAACCGTTCATAGAGCGCCGTGGTCAGAACCGGCACCGGCACGCCTTCGTCAATCGCCGCCTTGATGGTCCAGCGGCCTTCGCCGGAATCCGAAACGCGCCCGGCAAATCCCGCTAGCGCCGGATCCTTCACCAGCGCATCCGCCGTCAAGTCGAGGAGCCACGACGCGATTACGCTACCGCGACGCCAGACTTCCGTGACGTCGGGAAGGTTGAGATCGTATTGATAATGTTCCGGCTCACGCAACGGTGTCGTCTCGGCATCCGCTTCACTTTGTGTTCTGCCAATGTTGGCGCCGCGCAAAATGCCCAACCCCTCCGCATACGCCGCCATGATTCCATACTCGATGCCGTTGTGGACCATCTTCACGAAATGTCCCGCGCCATTTGGACCGCAATGCAGATAACCTTGCTCCGCCGTGCCGCCGAGCTTCTCGCGGCCAGGTGTGCGCGGGATGTTTCCGATGCCCGGTGCGAGTGTGGCAAAAATTGGATCAAGGCGCTTAACAATTTCCGCCTCGCCGCCGATCATCATGCAGTAGCCGCGTTCCAAACCCCAAACACCGCCGCTCGTGCCCACGTCCATGTAATGAATTCCTTTCGGCGCAAGTTCCTTCGCGCGGCGGATGTCGTCCACATAATAGGAATTGCCGCCGTCAATCAGGGAGTCGCCTTTTTCCAGCAGCGGCAGCACGTCGGCGATGGTTTTGTCCACGACCGCCGCCGGAACCATCAACCAGATTGCGCGCGGCTTTTCGAGTTTCTTGACAAAATCCGCGAGCGACGAAGCGCCCGTGGCGCCTTCCTTCGCCAGATCCTCGACCGCCTTCGGAAACATGTCGAAGACGGTGCAACGATGTCCCGCCTTGATGAGCCGGCGAACCATGTTCGCGCCCATCCTCCCCAGCCCCACCATTCCCAGCTGCATATTATTATATTCCTTTCTTGTGGTTAATTTGACGCCGGCCGGATGCCAGCCGGTGTTTATGTGATTGATGCCTCGTAGGTGTTCTGGATTGACAAATCAAGCATGGCGTCGAACTCCGCATCGGATTGCTGTGCGGTCAAACCTTCGACCAGCGCCCGCGAAAAACTCGCGACGACGCCGTGATTCCTGACGAGACGTTTGTCGGCATCCGCCCGCGAATAACCTCCCGACAGTGCGACCACTTTCAGCACCTTCGGATGTTTCACGAATTCGGCGTAGAAGTCGTCTTGTTCCGGCAGCGTGAGCTTGAGCATGACCACCTGGTTCGCCGGCAGCGTGTCGAGTTTTTCTTTGATGGCCGCCTTGAGCAGCGCCTCGGCCGCAGCCTTGTCCGGGCAATGAATGTCAACCTCGGGTTCAATGATTGGCACGAGGCCCGCCGCGAGAATTTGCGCCGCCACTTCAAATTGCTGGCGGACGACGGCCTTGATACCGGCGGCGTTGGCCTGGTTGATGACGGAGCGCATCTTGGTTCCGAAGATGCGTTTCGCGTTTGCCTTTTTTAACAGCGCCGGCAGGCCCGGCATGGGTTTCATCAAATGGACGCCGTCGCTCTCGTCGGCAAGCCCCTTGTCCACCTTCAGAATCGGCACAACGCGTTTTCGGTTCCAAAGATAATCCGCCGTGGGCTGCCCCTCGATGTCCCGATCCATCGTGCCTTCAAAAAGAATCGCGCCGAGAATCCGGTCGCCGTTGAAACTGAGGCTGGTGATGATGCGCGCACGCATCTGATGCACCAGCGCGAACATCTCTTCGTCGTTGGACCAGGCGTCTTCCTTGAGCCCGTAGGCCGTCAGCGCCTTGGGCGTGCTGCCACCGCTTTGATCCAAGGCGGCCAAAAAGCCGGCCTGCGTCCTGATTTTTCGCTGTTGTTGTTCTTTTGAATTCATGTTGCTCCTTTCAATTTACGGTAATGGCGGATTAAATTATTTGTCGAGCTGTCGTGCTTCAGGTTCGGCGCGGTCTTGCTTTCCAATTCGGGAACAATCCGCTGCGCGAGCGCCTTGCCGAGTTCCACGCCCCACTGGTCGAACGGATTCACGCTCCAGATCGCGCCCTGCGTGAAAACGATGTGCTCGTAAAGCGCGACGAGTTTTCCCAGAACCTCCGGCGTGAGTTTCTCCGCGAGAATTGTGTTTGACGGACGGTTGCCCTCGAAAACCTTGTGCGGCACCAGCGCGTCTGGAACTTTTTCGGCCTTCACTTCCGCCGCCGTCTTGCCAAACGCGAGCGCCTCGGCCTGCGCGAAAACATTCGCCATTAAAATATCGTGGTGCCGGCCCAGCGGTGTGAGCGCCTGGCCGAACGCGATGAAGTCGCACGGGATCAGCCGCGTGCCTTGATGAATCAATTGATAAAACGAGTGCTGGCCGTTCGTGCCGGGTTCGCCCCAGAAGACCGGGCCGGTCTGATAATTCACTTTTTTGCCGTCGAGCGTGACGTGTTTGCCGTTGCTCTCCATCGTCAACTGCTGAAGATACG
>CAZIFP010000061.1:0-12800 GCA_964538105.1 uncultured Bifidobacteriaceae bacterium | reverse complement strand
GCATCGCCAGCAGCAGCAGCACATCCACGCCCGTGATGATGACGCCCCAAAAAATCGGGATGTGGAACAACATGAGCAGCGCCACCGCGCCGCCCAGGACTTCGGCCAAATCGCACGCGACGATCGCCAGTTCTGCCATGAGCCAGTTCGGCACCCGCGTCCATTTGGGATACCAGTCATAACAGCATTGCGCCAGGTCGCGCCCGGTGGCGATGCCGAGCCGCGCGGCGATGACCTGAAGAAAAATCGCCATCAGGCTGGCGAGACCAACGACCCAAAGCAGTCCGTATTTGAACTGCGCGCCGCCTTGAAGGTCTGTTCCCCAGTTGCCTGGGTCCATGTAGGCCACGCTGACCAGAACCGCCGGGCCGAAATAGGCGGCCATTTGCTTCCAGAAGCCGGCTTTGTTGTCAGGAACTTTCACGCTGCTGTGCATTCCTTCCAGCGACATCGCGCCGTGACGCGGAACGGTGGCGACATCCGCAGGCCGATTCATTTCCTCGGGGACAGGTTTCATAGATTCATTTGGGTTCAGATTCATAAAGCAAAAATCAATAGCGCCAGGTCATTCCCACCCACGGATGCCAATCATCCGCTGCCGCCGTCACGCCGATGTAAACGCCGCTGTCAAAAATCAGATTCTGGTTGACCTGATAAGTGAACCAGGTGTCAACGGTGCCGACCCATTCGGAATTTTGCTCGGTGCTCACGCTGCTGAAAAATTCGACATGATACTCCAGCGGACCGATGACCGAATGGCCAATACTGACGGAATTGTCAAATTCAGCGTGGCAGCCGCTTCCAACATTATTGCGGTCGCAGTTGAACGTGGTTTGAAAGCCCACGTCCCAATTCGGAACGTCAAAGGCATAGGGAATCCCTAGACCTCCTTCGACCGAGCCAGCGCCCAGATTGTCCTGACTGGTCGGCAAGGTTACAAAGGGAATGAGCGCCAGCGCAAAAAAACCGCCGTCATTGCCGGTGAGGTTTTCCTTGATGCGCAGAGTGGTGTCGCCAAAACCGGATTGGTGCCCGACCCTGCCTAGGTTGTTGCTCTCGGTGCGTTGCCATTGCCAGGGTGACAACACCACTTGAAAATCCGTGTTATTGAAGACACCGACCTTAAGGTTCATCGGAGCAACTTGATATTCCTCGGACTGGATGTTGCCGTGTTGCGAATTGGGCGAGTCGTAGGTGTAGTTGACGAAATCCATTTCCAATTGAAAGTGCCCGGCATCCACGGTGAACGGGCTGTCTGTCTTGTCGGGCCGGTCGGGACTTATTTCCCGCATATATTTAGCCGGTGTTGGATTGAAAAGATTGTAACCGCTCTTGTCCGGCGGAACGGAATTGGTCTCCTGCGCCGCCGCGCCCAGGGCCGCCAGTGAAAACAGCAGGCCAGCAACGGATGCCTGAACCAATTTATTTTGTATCATGAATAAAATGATGTAGCTAGTGATACAAACTGAAATCCGGGCCGTCAACAGAAATGTAGCATTATCTACAAATTAAAACCTCGACTAAAAATCCGCCGTTTGTTTCATTGAAGGAATTATGACGCGTGCCACCCTAAAACCGCCGGCGGCCACCCTCCCGGCAACGCAGCCGGCCGAGACTTTCCGCCGTTCGCGCCGCGACCGTGCCGCCGAAACGGCGCAGGATTATGTCGAGGCGATTGCCGATCTGTCGGCCTTGCTGGGCGAGGCGCGGGTGGTGGACCTGGCGCGGCGGCTAGGCGTGACCCATGTGACCGTCAACCGCACCTTGGCGCGGCTCCAAAAACTCGGGTTCGTTAACACCAAACCTTACCGCGCGATTTTCCTGACGGAAGCCGGCCACCGGCTGGCGGCCGAATGCAAGCAGCGGCATGAGACGGTGACGGCTTTTTTGCGATCCTTGGGCGTTCCGGAAAAGGTGGCGGAACTCGACGCCGAAGGCATTGAGCATCATGTCAGCCCGGAAACCCTGGCCGCATTTGAACGCCGTTTGAGGAAAAAATAGTGCGACCGCTGGACATCCAACAAATCGGAAACGAACTCGCCATCAAATGGAGCGACTGCGGGGAAAGCTTTATCCCGCTGGAAACCTTGCGCCGCGCCTGTCCGTGCGCCGGCTGCAAGGGCGAAGTGGACATCCTCGGCAACCTTTACAAAAACCCGGAAAAGCCGTTTGCTCCAAATTCGTTCGAACTGGTCAAAATCTCCAGCGTGGGCGGTTATGCCATCCAGCCGGTCTGGGCGGATGGACACAATAGCGGGATTTTTTCCTTTGATTACCTGCGGCGGCTGGCGGCGGCCAAATAAAAACGGCGCGCTCGTTGGAGCGCGCCGCTGTTCCCCTTCAGCCAAATTGATTACATCGTGGCCTTCTGGTCAATGAGTTTCTGATCCGGATCCGTGTTTGAAGGATCAGCCCAGTTATGAGGCTTGGAGCTGTCCCACACGCTGTTGGGATCCAGGACTTCCTTGCGGGTCTGCGGTTGCGCATTCAGGAAATCCGTGGTGGTCGGATGAAAATCCGAGTCCTGAAGAATTGTGGGCGTGATGAAAATCAACAGGTTCTTCTTGTCCGCCGCTTTGCTTTCGCTGCGGAAGGCCGCTCCAAGGAACGGAATGTCGCCCAAAAGCGGAACCTTGGTGGATGTTTCACCCGGATTATCATCCACCAGACCGCCCATGACGAGCGTGTTGGCGTTCGGGATGAGCACCTGTGTGTCCATCGTGCGGGAGTCAAACTGCGGCGCTTGGGATGTAGCACCATTGGCCGTCAATTGAGCGTAACCGAAGAAGCTCGCAACCGTCGGTGTGACCTTCAGGCGGATGGTGTTATTGGCGGAAATGCGCGGTGTGACCAACAGCACTGTGCCGACGTTGGAATAAGTAATTGTTGAACCACCGGGTGAACCCTGCGTGCCGGCGGTGGTCTGCAAAATAGGATAGGTGCGCTGGACAGAAATGGTGGCCGTTTCATTGTCCAAGGTCACGACCCGCGGAGTGGACATGACCTGGGCATCAGCCGAGGCATTTAAGAAGGACAGCACGGCATGTGCGCCATCGGCATTGAGAAACCATGGGTTTTGAAAAAATCCACCGATCGAAGATGCTCCAACGATGCCTGGATTATTCACGATACCACTAACCAAACCTGGTTGTCCGGGCGTATTTACAATCGCTCCACCAGGACCAACGGTTGAAGTCGGAGCCGTGGGTTGTGTAATGTATGTTGAATAATTACCAGCAGACACATTCTGTGCCGACAATGTGCCGGACCAGTCAATGCCTTTTTTACTGGTGGGATTACTGGAGATTTCAACCAAACGGGTTTCAATCAAAACTTGCTTGGTGGGCGTGTCGAGTTCGTTGATGAGCGTATCCACAGCGGCCTGTTCCGGGTCGGTGGCGACGACAATCAACTGGCTGGTGCGCGTATCCGGGATGACGCGGCTGCGCTTGTCGGTCAACGCACCCGAAATGGAATCCATCATGTTGGTGGTGCTGGCGTATTTGAGCTGGATGACGCGCGTCTCAAGTGTTGGCAGTGCCGCCGGATCCTTGGTCGAGATGCGGTAAATCTTGGTCTTGGTGTCCTCAACCAGTTGCAGGCCGTAGTTGGACAGCAATGCTTCAAGCGCATGCTGGGCCGGGATGTTTTCCCAGCGGATGGACAGGTTGGGCTCGGCCTTGATCTGGCCGTTGGCATCGGGCTGGCCGAAACCAATCTTCGGGTCGAGCAGATAATTGATGTTCGCCTGGCGTGCCAAAGCCTCGATGGCCGTGGTCAGCGGGACATCCTGAAATTGAATCAGCGGAATAGTCGCCACCGCCGGAGCCGCCGCGCTGGTGCTGGCAGCCGGTGCCGCGCTGGTGTCGGCGACGGCCGCGGGTTGGGCTGCTGCGACCACATTGGTATCGGCCGCCGCAACCGCATTGGTCGGGGCTGCCGCAACGGGCGCATTGGTGTCTGCGACTGCCGCGGGTTGAGCCGCCACAGCGGTTTGATCCGCCGCAGCCGCGTTGGTTTGGGAAAAAGCCGCGACCGGCAACAGAGATGTTGCGAGCAGCGCGACGAGCATTGTTTTCAGTTTCATATTCGTTTGTTTTATGTTTGACGGATTAACGTTCTGTTGGCGAATCACGATGGGAATTTAGCAAAAGGGATGCCAAGAGGCTTTTCCGGGGTAATATCGGCGGAATCTTAATATTTTGAGACACCTTGTGGCGGATTTTCTTGAAGCTCTGTCTCATCACCACCCTGCCCAAAAGCTGGCCAGTTGGTTTTTCCGTGGACATTGGCTTGGGCTTCGCGCTGCGGGGACGAAATGAAGAATTCAGAATTACAAGCGTGGCTGGACCCGTTGTGTCGCGCTGAAAAAGCGCGCCTGCCTTATCTTGACTTGTAACGCAAGATTTGGCGCTGACCGGCGGCTTCAATCACGGCGGAATCGTCTGTGATCATGAGGCAACGAATCCGGAGCCGGCCTTGCGCGGTGAACACCTCGGCCTCATCCCCCACCGCGAACGTGACATTGTTGATGATGACCAGCCGGTGGTCAGGCGATCCCGAGATGCCCTTAATAAAGACCGAGCTTAAATCCGTCACCGGCCCATTGGGAACCACGGCCGTGGCATACGGACGGAGGGAAGTTGGGAAAAACGGGTCGCACCCTTCCCTGGGATTGGACGGCTGGGTGAATACCGATTTCGGCACGACTTGCACCAGGTTGGCATTGGCCGCAACGGCCACCGTGTTGGTCTGAACCAAGGGTGCCGCCGTCAACGGCATCCCTGCCGCAACAAGAACGGCCAGCCACGCGAGATTCCGGTTTCCAAACATATTGATGCAGTAGGTTGAGTTCATGAGGCGTTGGCTTTGACCAGTTCGACGACCTGCATCCGAAACGAAAGTTTTTCGCCATCGCCGGAAGCAGGCTCAATGCTGAGGTTCTCCACCCGGGCATGAGGAAAAGCGTTTTCAAAATCGGCAATGAATTTTCCCAGATCATGAAAATAAGCCGTGCCCGTCAGGTTGAAACGAATTTGTTTATAGGGAAACGCCGGGAACATGTCCATGTCGCCGGCAGCGGGTTGGCCGATTTCGGGAATCTCGACTTTATAGGACTGCTTGAAGTTGCGCAGGGTGGTGTAGGTCCAGGCATAAAGGTCGCCCGAAGCCATGTCCGCTTCGGCCTGCGTCAGGGCGGCGGTAGATTCGGCCAGTTGGGTGGCCGTCAGGTCGGCATTTTTAATCGTGCTTTCCATGGACAGCAACTTTTCGCCGGTGGTCTTGCGGCTTTGTGCCAGCTTTGAGATCGTCGAGTTTTGCGACCGGATCAGCCCCAAATAAATCAAGGCCAGTGCCACCGCCGTGCTTAGCACGGCGATGAAAAACGGGTTCCGTCTATCTTTGGGCAGCCATTTCATTGGTTTTTCTGGGGTTGTTGCGGTAAATCCCAAGCCAGGGTAAAAAGCACATACGGTTTGCCATCCGGGCTGTTTTGCACCGGCGTGAGACTGACGAGCTGGACCGTATTGTTCGGGTTCAGGCTTGATTTGAAGTAGGGGAGCTGGGCAATCACATCCTTGAACTTGTTGATCTGGTCGCCCGGACTGGCGCTGCTGTCCCGCGCATCGAGTGTGACATGGTTTTTCTCCGTCATCATCGCCGGATGACCGAGCACGACGTGGGTGTCATTGGTTTTGTTGGGCACCGCATCCGTCTTGACAAAAGATTGATCCAGCCTGACCCGCAACAATTGCACGCCATCGAGATTCAACTGTTGCAAGGCATTCATGAAATTGCCCTGGAGAAAGCGGTCGGCCGACAGGTTTTGCAACGAATCCAACCTGGCCCGCGCATCATAAACTTTCCGCTGGCTGACCAGAACCTTCTGCCAGGCATCGGTGCGCTCCTCAATGGTTGACTGCACCCGGGCCAGATCGCGCTTGGATATCATGACGCCCAACTGAAGCGAACTGCTCCACGCCAGCGCCAGCACCACCAAAAAAGCCCCGAAGAAAATCGCCCGCTTGACCGGGTCGCGCCGGCGCAAGTCTTCCGCGATTTGGGCCTCGGCCAGTAAATTGATGCGTATGGGCATAAATCGTTTAGTTGATGGCCGCCAGCGCGGCACCGATCGCCACCGTCAATTGCGACCCGACATGTTCGATCTCCACCGCTTGCTGACCCGGCAACGCCAGCTGGAGAAAAGTGGTGGGATTCCAAACCTTGCACTCGACAATCATCTCCGTGCGGAGCATCTCCAGGATCATTTCCGAACGGGCCGAGCCGCCGCTGACATAAACCTCCGAGACGGCGCGATCATTCTGGTGTTCAAAAAAGTCCAGCGAGGCGCGCAGTTCGCGGCCCAGCGGCTGCACCTGCATTTCAAGCGAAGACATCACTTCCGGCGCCATGCCAATCTTGATGCCTTCCGCCTCCGCGTAGGAAATGCTCATCGTCTCGGCCAGCCCCGTCGTCAACTTGTCACCCCCGATGTTCACCACGCGCATCAAGGTGAGTTCCCCGGCGTCCAGCACGCAGATGGAAGTCTGTTTGAACCCGATGTCCACCAGGGCCACGGATTCATTCTTGAAAATTTCCGGATGCGCCAGTTCAAAGGCGTTCACCATGCTGACAAATCCCGGAACCAGGTGGTCGCCCACCAGCCCGGATTCCTTGATGGCCGCTTGATAATCGTTCACGAGCGGCTGCTTGGCGGCCGCCACCAAGACCTTCAATTTGTTGGCCCCGCCAACGGTTTTTGACGGCTCACCCGCGGACTTGCCGTTAAACGTCTGTTTGGGCGGGAAAATATAGCAGTCAAAAACGTGTCCGGGCAGATCCTGTTGCAGATAGGTCTTCGCGTTGTTCTTCAGCACGAGCCGCATTTCATCCACGGGAATCTGCGGCAAATCCACCAATCGCACCACGGCGTCGTCCAGGCTGACGGCCACCGTGACGAACTTGGCCTTGGTGCCGAGCGCCTCCACCACCGCCTTCAAGTGTTCAGCCAGCAGTTCCGTTGAAATTTTTTTCTCGACGATCGGCGCGTCCAACAGGGCAAAGCGCGTCAACGCCCAAACCTCGCCGCGCTGTTCCAACAGGACAGCCTTCGTGGTG
This sequence comes from uncultured Bifidobacteriaceae bacterium, assembly GCA_964538105.1. GTDB lineage: Bacteria > Verrucomicrobiota > Verrucomicrobiia > Limisphaerales > UBA11358 > UBA11358. Next base: position 5,681 of record CAZIFP010000061.1, on the reverse strand, counting down.
CGGGATCCCAGATCCACCGATATCATCTGGGTCCGCTTCCGTTTTCCGGCTAAAAATGGCAATGCCATGGGCGTTTCTTTTAAGTGTTTTGACTTTTAATTGCAACCAGCAACTAAAATGATGCTGCCGGACTTCAAGCAAACCGCACGCCAACTTGTTCCGGGCCAGCCCCCGCCCCGTCACATGCCCGAAAAAACGCAGGCCGGCATTGCGTTTATTATCGTCCGGCGAACCGTTGAAACAACCTGCCTGGCCGGAAAAAATCTCCCTTGTCCCGACGCAGGGCGCAGGTGTCTCAAAACATGCCGCGATGAATCACGCCTTCCAGATCATGTCCGCCACCGTCTTGCCGGCGGGGATGAACGGGATGACGTGCGTGCTGTAAGGCACCACCACGTCGAGAACATAGGGTTCGTCGGCGTCGAGCATCCGCTGCATGGCGGCACGCAGATCGCGTTTGAACATCACGCGCTCGCATTTCACGCCGAAGGAATTGCAGACGCGGACATAATCGGGATAAATCTCCGGACGATGTTTCGGGTCGCCGAGATAAGTGTGGCCGCGGTTGCCGGCGTAGAAATTGTCCTCCCACTGCACGACCATGCCGAGGTGCTGGTTGTTCAAGATGATGGCTTTCGCGGCAATTTTTTCGACGTGCGCGGTGGCCAGTTCCTGAATATTCATCAGGAACGAGCCGTCGCCGTCAATGTCAATGACCTGCTTGTCCGGGAAAGCCACCTTCACGCCGAGCGCGGCGGGATAGCCGTAACCCATGGAGCCGAGGCCGCCGCTGGTGACGAGCTGGCGCGGAAATTTATATTTATACCACTGCGCCGCCCACATCTGGTGCTGCCCCACGCCGGTGGTGATATAGGCGTCGCCCTTGGTGAGATCGAACAGGGTTTCAACGACCATCTGCTGGAGGATGACTTCGCTTTCCTTGCCCTGCATGTGGTCAATCATGTGGTCGCTGTTGGCGATCTCCGGCGTGATGCGGTAGTTGAACGGCGCCTTCTTCTGCCACTCGGCAATCTGCGCGAGCCAGGCGGTGTGCTTCTTCGGCACCGGGCGCTTGGCCACGAGCTGGTTCAACCGCGTAAGCGCGTCCTTGATGTCGCCGACAATCGGCAGATTCGCCTTGCGGTTCTTGTTCAACTCCGAGGCGTCAATATCCAGATGGACGATGGTGCCGTATTTGCAAAATTCCTCAAACTTGCCGGTCACGCGGTCGTCAAAGCGCACGCCGAAGGCGAGCAGCAGATCCGCGCCGTCCTTCATTTTCACCAGCGGGCCGTTCGGATCCTTCCGGTATTCATATTCGCCGTTTACCGCCCAGTTGGCCGAAGCCGAACCGTGCATGCCGAGCCAGCGGAGCGAAAGCGGATGCGTCTCGGGAAAACCGCCGATGCCCATGAGCGTGGTCGTCACCGGAATGTTCGTCGCCTCGGCAAATTTTTTCAGTTCCGCCGACGCGCCGCTGCTGATGATGCCGCCACCGACGTAAAGCACCGGGCGTTCGGCTTTCTCGATGAGGCCGATGATTTCGTTCAGCGCGATGTCGTCCGCCTTCAAATCTGGCTGATTATAGCCACGCAGACCTTTTTTGATCTGTTCCAGCGTCGGCCACACGGGCTGCGTCTTGGCCTGCTGGATGTTCTTCGGAATATCAATCACCACCGGACCAGGCCGGCCGGATTGCGCGATGTAAAACGCCTCTTTCACGATGCGCGGAATGTCGTTAATGTCCGTGACGAGATAGCTGTGCTTCACGATGGGCAGCGTCAGGCCGATCATGTCGGTTTCCTGAAACGCGCCGCGACCGATCATCGCCTGGCTCACCTGGCCGGTGATGGCCACGAGCGGCGTGGAATCCATATAGGCATCGGCGATGGCGGTGACGAGGTTTGTCGCACCGGGACCGCTGGTGGTGAGGCACACACCGGCCTTGCCGGTGACGCGGGCATAGCCTTCTGCCGCGAAACTGCCGCCCTGCTCGTGGCGCGGGAGAATGGTGCGAATTTTTTTGGAATACGTGAGCGCCTGGTGGATCTCCATGCTCGCGCCGCCGGGATAGGCGAAGATGACCTCGACGCCTTCGCGTTCGAGCGCCTGCACGAGGATGTCGCGTCCGGGCATCAGCGGGCCGACCTCGGCACGCGGCCGGGCGGCGGATTTCGTTTTTGCTTTCGCGGTTTCAGTGGTCTTGCTCATTTTCTTTATTAGTTGTGCGGCCTGGCCAGGGTAACAAAAAACCCACGGCCATGACCAGCCGTGGGTTCCTGTTAAATCGTTGCGTTCAACAAGCACCAACGGCGTCGCTAACTACGACGACCAGCATGGCAGCTTGTTTGACGTTTTTCAACATTGCAAAAGAATTTTACATGCCCGGCGCCTGTCCGTCAAGTCTTGTCCGGGGTAATTCCGTTGAAAAGCTGCCTTAACTTCGCCGCCGTCCTAATTATCATTATAAGTGTCATGGTTTAAGACAGTATCGGGTGCGGCCCGTTCCCGCCCTCCGTGATCGGTGATTGGCATATAGAGTGCTTGATTTCGACAGGGGTCTTGAGGATTCCCAAAGTAAATTTTGCATGAATTTTCGCTTTCAACAACCCGGCCAAGGCAGTGCCCGCCCGACTAGGGCGGCGTTCACCTTGGTTGAGATCCTTATTTCGCTGGTCATCCTCATCACCGTCCTGTCCGGGATCATGTATGGCTATGTGCAGGCCAACTGGACGGCGGAGTGGTGCTCCATGTCAATGGCCGCGCAATCGTATGCCTCCCAGGGTGCCGAGCAGGCACGGGCCGCGAATTGGGCGACGCGGGCTTATCCGATGACCTACGGTTATTTGGGTGCTTATGATGAACTCACCAACAACTCGGTTATTACGCGGGTGGATTTCATGGATATTCCCACCAAAGGCACGCCAAATACCACTAACTTTAATTTTTGGGTCACGAACTATATCACCATTCACGACTTGTCCACCAACCCGCCTTTGCGCCGGATCTGGTCGGATGCGATCTGGACTTATCCGATGAACGGCACGCTCTGCACCAACACCGTGATTTTGTTGCGGGCCAGCGATCAATGAAACCATTCTCAAACATATCCTTCCCGACCAGCCGCATCGGCGCCCGGCTCAACTTGCCTGCCCGGCGGATGACTGTCGCCGGTTTCACATTGGTTGAAATGATGGTGGCGCTGACGATTTTTGGCTTCGTCATCGCCGGATTGGTTGCCGTGCAGCTTTTCGGGCTGCGCATGAGCGCGCTGGCCTCGACCAAACTGATGGCCACCACCGACGCGCGCGAAACCTTGAACAATATTCGAGACCAGATCCGCTCCTCAAAGCAGGTCTATGTGGGCATTTTTGACCCTGTCGCCGGAAATTTCTCACGCATCACCAATGCTCTCCAGATCGGCAACGCCCTGCAATTGTTCACCACTACCAACCTGGTTTCCCCCTATTATACCATCATCTACATGGATCCCTCCACCAACGAGGTCTTCAGCATCACGAACAACACTGGGACAACGAACATGTTCGATGGCCTGACCGTCCTGGCCCAATACATGACCAATTATTACTGTTTTGACGCCGAGGACTACCGCTCATGGATGTATCCCACCAACATCCTGACCAATGGTAACAACATCGCTTTTGACAACAACCCGGTCATCGGTGTGACCTTCAACTTTTCCCAGTGGGAATATCCCATTGCCTATGTCGGGGGCAACTCCATCAACGCTTATGATTATTACTATGTGCGGACGCACATCTCCCGACGCTGCAAACAATAAATAACAGGAGACACCATGCGAACCAAATCTCAGTCACCGACGCGCCAGTCTGCCGGTTTCGCCTTGATCATGATCATGATCTGTCTGGCGGTCATGCTGACCGTTTTCGCCAGCATGATGTATTGGGTATCGAGCAACGCCAAAATCACGCAGCGCAACAATGCATTCAACCAGGCCGAGGCCGCCGCCGAATCCGCCACCGAAACGGTGCTGGCCCCCATGATGCGCGACTACGATTCCGGCGACGGATTGAATTCGGCGACCATCTACACCAACCTGCCCGACCAGACGGGCTGGCCGATCACTTATACTTTCTCCAGCGCCGTCCTGAACATTGACCGCACCCACGAGAACAGTTTGTTATATTTGTCGTCGGAATTCGGTGGTCTGGGGGGCTTTGTGGATTACGTCACAAATGCCGTCACCGCCACCGCCAACAACGGTCCCGTCGGCGTGCCGGCCACCGTCGAGCAGGATCTTGAGTTTGCCTCCATTCCGATTTGTCAATACGCCATCTTCTACAATATGGACCTGGAAATCTGCCCCGGTGCCGCCATGACCGTCGGCGGCCATGTCCACTCAAACAACAACATCTATTACACGGGCAACAGCTCTTCACAACCGCTGACTTTTTCCGCACAAGTTGACGCCAGTGGATTCCTCACCAACTCGCGCAGCCCGAGCGACCCGCAATCCTGGACCGCCGGCAATGTCACCTTCAGCATGGCCGGCCAGCCAGTGAGTGGTGTGCCACAGTTGACCATGCCGGTGGGCACCAACAACAACCCGGCCGCCGTCGCCAGCATCATCCAACTTCCGCCCTCCGGCATGGCCGCCCCGAGCGCCATCGCCTATTCCCCCACTGGATCCGTGTATCTCTACAACGCAGCCGACCTGATCATCACCAACAGCGCCGCCAGTTGGACCAACTTTACGGTTCTTTATGACAACGCTAACGCCACCACCCAGTTGACGCCGGTTCAGCCGGATGTGCAGGTTATTACCACAAATACCCTTTCTCACGGCAATACCACCAATTTCTTTTTCTCCTTCGTGACCAACGCCACGTTTTATGACTATCGTGAGAGTGATACCGTGGAGGCCATCCAGATTAACGTGGGCAAGTTCATGAACTGGCTCACCAACAACGCGTCCACGAATTACTGGATAGGCAGCCTTCCTCACATTGGTGCCACCAATATCATCTTCGGCGGCACCAACCGGGGTGGCTATCAATACAACCAGATGAACATCACCGGCAGCACCGCCAAAACCCATAACATCAACTCTATTTATGTCTATAATTCAGTGCCGCCGACCACCTCCGTTTTACCGGCCGTGCGGCTGGTCAACGGCGCGCAACTGCCTTCCACCTCATGGTTCGGCAACGGTTTGATTGCCGGGCTTACCGTGGCCACGGCGGATCCGATTTATACTTTGGGCAACTACAATGTCACCAACAATGGTGCCACTGATTACACATTGTTGAACACCAACACCAGCAGCGCTTTTGTTCCGGCAGCGCTCATGGGCGATGCCCTCACCATTCTTTCCAGCGCCTGGCAGGACAGTTGGAACTCCGGCACCGCTCTAACTAGCAGGAATCCCGTTACAACGACCGTCAACGCCGCCACTTTGGAGGGCATTGTCCAATCTGTCACGGTGAACGGCACCCAACAATACAGCGGCGGCGTGGAAAATTTCCTGCGCCTGTTGGAAAATTGGAGCTCCAGCATTGCTCTGACCTATAACGGATCCATCATGGTGATGTATCCCAGCCAATATGCCACCAACTATTGGATCGGGCCGGGCACTTATTACAACCCGCCAAACCGCCAATGGGGTTTCGACCAGGATTTCATGGGAGGACAAGCCGACA
>CAZIFP010000060.1:0-12827 GCA_964538105.1 uncultured Bifidobacteriaceae bacterium | reverse complement strand
CGCCGCTCGAACGCGCCAAGGACAATCCGTGGCCCGAATGGCCGAAGACTTACAAGCTGGATTACGGCCAGGAAGAAGCCGCCGCGAAATTCGGTGCCGACCCGCGCGTTTATCTCACGACCGCCACCAAGTTTGAAGGCGACGCTCACGGTCACGTCAAAGCCGTCCACACCGTGCAGGTGGAATGGACCAAGAACGACAAGGGCCAGTTCATTCCGAAGAACGTTCCCGGCACGGAAAAAGTTTTGCCCGCGCAGCTCGTGCTGCTCGCGATGGGTTTTCTCGGGCCGGAACAGCCGTTGCTCGAATCGCTCGGCATCGAACGCGATCCACGTTCGAACGCCAAAGCGGATTTTGAGAAATACATGACGAATATCAAAGGTGTGTTCGCCGCCGGTGATTGCCGCCGCGGCCAGAGCCTTGTCGTGTGGGCCTTCAACGAAGGGCGTGGCGTGGCGCGGGAATGCGACCGTTTTCTGATGGGCGCAACCGACTTGCCGTAAGACATTTTTGCTTGACTTCCGCATAATGTCTGTTTATTCTACGCTTGAATCGAGCATGAGTGGTTTTGAACACTGACTTAAGGCGCAACTGAATCCAGTTGTGTCTTTTTGTTTTTCAACCACCGGCACGCAAATCAGGAGTCATTATGGCCAGCGGCAAGATAAAGTGGTTCGACAACAAGAAAGGTTTCGGCTTCATCGCCCAGGAATCCGGCCAGGATGTGTTCGTGCATCACACGGCGATTGAAGGGACCGGCTTTAAAACCTTCAATGAAGGCGATATTGTCTCCTTCGACGTCGTTCCCGGCGAAAAAGGGCTGAAAGCCGAGCACGTCCAGCGCGTGCAGGCACCGTAGTCCTTACGCAGTCCACATCCGGTTTTTGTCGGTCTGTGAGCCGCGAGCATTTTCGTTCGCCAGCGGTGAAAGTGGTGGTTATTATTGGTGCATGGCGAATCCAGCCGCGCCCCGCATCGCGAGCCTTTACATCCACGTCCCGTTTTGCGCGCACAAATGCGAATATTGTGCGTTTTATTCCGAGGCGTCGTCCGGTGAACTCATCAACCGCTATGTCGCCGCGCTGGTGCGCGAACTGGAAATCATCGCCGGCGACCTAAAGCCGAAAACCATTTTCTTCGGCGGCGGCACGCCTTCTATCCTGAATTTGCGCCAGTGGGAAACCATCCTGCGCGCGATGGAAAAATTCAGCCTGCTCGGCGCGGAGGAGTTCACCGTGGAAAGCAATCCGGCGACGGTCTCGGCGGACAAATCAAAACTCCTCCGCGATTTCGGGGTGAACCGCATTTCGATGGGCGTCCAGTCGCTCGATGAAAAACTGCTGGACCGCCTGGGCCGCATCCATTCGCGCGAAATGGTTTTCAAGTCGTTCGACATCCTGCGCCGCGCCAGATTTGAAAACATCAATCTGGATCTGATGTTTGCCATTCCGAGTCAGACGACGGAAATCTGGCGCGCGACTCTGAACGAGGCGATGGCCATGCAGAGCGAGCATCTGTCCAGCTACGAGGTGATTTACGAGGACGACACGCCGCTCTACGAACAACTCAAGGCCGGCGAATTTTCCGTGGACGAAAATCTCGCCTGCGAAATGTATGAAGAATTGATCACCTCCGCGACGCAGGCAGGTTTTCACCAATATGAAATCGCGAATTTTGCACGGAATAAAACCTTCAACATTCAACCTTCAACTTGCAACATTCCGAGCCACGCCTGCAAACACAACGTGAATTATTGGCGCGGCGGCTCGTTTTACGGGCTTGGCCCCAGCGCCACCGGCTATGTGCGCGGCGTGCGGACGAAAAACTGGTCGAACACGCAGCTCTATTGCGAGCAACTGGAAAAAGGCAAATGTGCCATTGAATCCAGCGAAGAGCTGTCGCCGCTGCGCCGCGCCGGAGAAATCGCCGCGTTCGGCCTGCGCATGAACGCCGGCTGGCCGTTCGGGGAATTTCAGCGCACAACGAATTTTGATCTGCGCAATGAGTGGTCGTCGGAAATGCGGCAGTTGCAGGAACGTGGCTGGGCTGAAATCACCGATGACCACTTTCATCTCACGCATCAGGGACTGCGCTTCGCTGATTCAGCAGCGGAAATGTTCCTGCGCTGATTCAAACGATCGGCAGCCGGACGACGAACGTCGTTCCGGCTCCGACTTCACTGGTTGCTTCGATTGTCCCGCCGTGCGCTTCGACAATAGCCTTGGATATTGCCAGACCGAGGCCGGCATTGCCCGCGCCTGTGCGCGAAGCGTCGGCGCGGAAAAACCGTCCAAATACGCGCGGCAAATCTTCAGCGGCAATTCCCTGCCCGGTGTCCGCCACCGTGAATTCAACCAGGCCGTTTTGAGATTTCAATTTCACGCGCACTTCGCCGCCGGGCTGGTTGTATTGAATCGAGTTCGTCAGCAGGTTCGTGACGACTTGCGCCAGCCGTTCGGAATCGCCGGTGATTTCCAGCGGTTTGGCTTCCACGAAAATTTTCACGCCGCGTTCCTCCGCGAGCGGCTGCACCAGTTCGGCGCAGTCGGAAATGGTCTTGGAAAAATCAAACGGCAGGCGTTTCAAAATTTCCTGGCCGGCGTCAAACCGCGCCAGCGCCAGCAGCGACTCGATCAACTTCCGCATCCGCTGCGCCGCCCGCTGGCAGGCCTCGACGGTCTGCTTGTAATCGGCGGCTTCGCGTTCGCGGTTCAACACAGTTTGCGTCTGCGTCAAAATCACAGAAACCGGCGTGCGCAGTTCATGCGCGGCGTCGGCGGTGAACCGCTGCTGCTGAGCGAACGCCGTTTCCAGCCGCGCGAAGGTGGAATTCAAAACGGCGACGAGCTGCCCGAATTCGCTTTCCGCCTCGGCCACATTGATGCGCTGCGACAAATCGCCGGCGGAAATTTTCAAGGCGGCGACGCTGATGTTTTCAATTGGGCGCAACGCGCGCGAAACCAACCACCAGCCGCCAGCAAGGCCGACCAGCAAAATTAAGCCGCCAATCGCAGTCAAATTCACGGCCGTGCGATGAAGTTCCTGCATTTCTGGTTCAATGGAGCAGCCGACCGTGATGCGTTCACCTGATGGTAAATCTCTTTTGATCTCTTGAAGGCCTTCGGGAGTCCACATTTTTGGATTTTCCGGCACGAGGAGATTGTTAACATTTCCCAGATTGTCATTAACCGGTAATTCTGGATGAGGATTAAGCTGTTTCATCGCCATGGGATTCTGGTCGTGAAACTCTTCTCCACGCGGCACATTTGTTGAGCGCGCGATTTCCTTGCCACCACGTTGAATGACGAAATAAAAATTATTTGGATCGTTCGTGCCAAATAATCCGGAGGCTTCCGGCGGCAAATAAAATTCAAACGGCGGACGCTGATTTTGTCCCGGCGGTCCGTCGCCGGGAAACTGCCCGTGCGGCGGGTGGTCAAAAGGCGGTTCGCCCGCGACCGGCCCGCGCGGCGGCGGACGATGGAGCGCATTGGCAAGGATCCCAAAACGCCGTTGCAATTCATCGTCAATCCGTCCGAACTGGCGTCCGCGTTCTAGTTGATATGCTGTAAATCCAAATCCGGCGAGCACAAACACGAGAATCAGGCCATACCAGATTTGCAGCCGCCATTTGATGGATTTGAAAATCTTCATTCGATGCAGTAGCCGTGGCCACGCCGGGTGGTGATGAATTCCGCGCCGAGTTTTTTGCGGACGTTGGAAACATGAACGTCGAGCAGGTTGGAAAGCGAACTTTCGTTTTCGTCGAACAAATGTTCGTAAAGTTGCGTGCGCGTGACGATTTCGCCGCGATGCAGCGCGAGGAATTCCACCAACACATATTCGCGCGCCGTGAGTTCGACAATTTTTCCCTTGAAGAAAATGTGGCGCGCGGCGGTGTCAATTTTCACTTCGCCAATCTCGATAATATTCGTGGTCTTATTCACGCTGCGACGGATGATGGCGCGGAGCCGCGCAAATAATTCCGACAAGTCGAACGGTTTGACAACGTAATCGTCCGCGCCGGTGTCGAGGCCTTTCACGCGGTCGCGGGTCTGGTCACGCGCGGTAAGCATGAGCACCGGAGTTTTTTTGATTTTGCGGAGCCGCTTGAGGATTTCCCAGCCGTCCATTTTCGGCAGCATTACGTCGAGGACGACGGCGTCGTAATCGTAGCTTTCGGCCTTGAAAAATCCATCCTCGCCGTTAGCGGCGGTGTCCACGGCGTAGCCTTCCTCGCGCAGCGCCTGGGCGAGGCTTGCGAGCAGATCAGGTTCGTCTTCGACAACGAGAATTCTCATGTTCGGGCTGGCGGTGTTTTAGCACGGACACTGTGAATCCGCCAGCGCGCATAGTCGCACTCGCAACCTTAAGCGGAGATGAAGCATTTTCCGCCGGCGCCGAAAACTTTTTTTGAATTTTCCAGCTTCACCTTCGCTTAAGGTTTGCTGGCGTAAAGTGAGCACGAAGATTCGGTGAAACAAAAACAACAGTGAAAGGAAAAATATGAAAATGAAAATCATGCTGACGGTGCTGGCGCTCGGCGCATCGGCATTCATTGCCGGTGCGCAAGACAACAACAATGACGGCCCGCCCGGTGGCGGCGGGCCCGGCGGTCCGGGTGGACCGGGCAGGCATCATCGTCCGCCGCCGTTGCCAATCGTGATGGCGCTCGATACCAATCACGACGGCATCATTGATTCCAACGAAATCGCCAACGCGAGCGCCGCGCTGCTGACGCTCGACAAAAACGGCGACGGCAAATTGACACCCGACGAATATCTGCCGCCGCTGCCGAAGGATGCGCCCGCCGACGCGCCGCGTCCGCCCACGCCGCTGATCATCAAGGCGCTCGACGCGAACGGCGACGGCGTGATTGATGCCAGCGAAATCGCCAACGCGCCCGCAGCTCTAAAAACGCTGGATAAAAAAGGTGATGGCAATTTGACGCGCGACGAATATCTCGGCCCGCGCCCGCCGCGCCATGAAGATCAAAACGGCCCGGACGGTCAAGGCCCGGGTGGTGATGACAACAATCCGCCGTCTGGTCCGCCTCCGGGCGATGCACCGCCACAGTAATTAAATTCCGTTCGCTTGAACGGCGCGGCGGCGGGCTGGCAAAACTCAAGGCCAGTCCGCTGCTTTTTTATTTTCAATTCACCACCGGCTCGTGCGCGGGAATGGCGGAGCGCGGCGGCAATTTTTTTACCGCAACAATTCCCGCCAGCACGCACAGGCCGGCGGCGGCGAGATACGGCGAGTGAGGAAACAAAGCGTAGGCGCTAGTGGCGAACAGCGGCCCGAAAATCCGGCCCAGCGTGCCGGCACTTTGCGTAACGCCGAGCACGGCGCCCTGCTCCGCCGACGGCGTGAAAATGGAAATCAAACCCATCGTCGGCGCGCGGTTGAGGCCGGAAGACATCGCGACCAGCGCCAGGCCGAGCAGCAGCACGCCAAGCGTGCCTGCATACGGAATGATGAGCAGGCTCAAGCCCACGGCGACCAGGCTGCCGGAAATCAGCGCCGGCTCGCCAAAGCGTTTCACCAACCGGCCGATCATGCCACCCTGAACCAGCGCCGACATCAGCCCGCAAAAAGCGAACAGATAGCCGATGTGCCGCTCGTCGTAATAAAATTTCTGCGGCTTCAATTCCTCGGGATACGCGGCTTCCAGCAACAGCCGGTTCAGCCGACGGTTCGTGTCGTGGTTCCGGCTGGCCGCCACGAGCCGAACGGTTTCGTCGCTGAGTTTGAAATTTTGCCAGGTGGCGGCGTCATAAAAATCCGGCGACTTGAGCAGCGTGTTAATTTCGTCGAACAAGACATGGCGAAGTGAAAGTTCGCCGGCGGCCGGGTCGCCAAGAATTTTCAAGCCGTCAGATGAAATTCTGGCGCGCACGCGGACGGAGACCGGATCGGTGCCGGAAACAATTTTCTGGGCCAGCGCGGCGGGGTTCTTGAATTCATCAGGATGAAAATTCGGCGAACCGAGCAGAAGCGGCAGCGTGCTTTCAAAACAGGCGAAACAGAATGTGGCCAGAAAATACAGGACGATGAGAAAACCGACGTGCGGCGTCTTCAATGAGTGCGCCCATTGTGCGAGCTTTGGACGTGGCGCCGCCGGCTCGGCACCGGGTTTGCGGCTTTCGACGAGAATGACAAAGGCCAGCAGAAAGTTCGCGGCGCAGATGCCCGACGCCACCCAGCCTGGTCCCTGCAAACCAATATAGCTGGCGCTCAACGCGCCGATGACCGGGCCGAGAATGAAGCCGAGACCGAACGCCATGCCGATGAATCCCATACCGCGCGAGCGTTTGTCCGGCGGCGTCACGTCTGCGATGTAGGCCGAGGCCACCGAAATGTTCGCGCCGCAGATGCCGGCAAAAACGCGCGAGACGAGCAAAATGATCAACGCGGTTTGGGGCGCGAGCCCCGGCCAGGCCGCCAGCGCGAACATCGCGTAGGAAACCGCCGCGCCCGCCGTGCTCAATAACAAGACCGGCCGCCGGCCGATTCGGTCGGAAAGCCGGCCCCAGAACGGCGCGAAGAAAAATTGCATCACGGAAAACGACGCGATGATGAGGCCGATCATGAAGCCTTCCGCGCCAAACTTGTCCGCGTAACGCGGCAGCAGCGGCAGGACGATGCCGAAGCCGATGAGGTCAATGAAGACCGTGAGAAAAATGACGAGCAATGACGGTTTGCGATTCATATTTGCAACGACCGCCAAGTCTAGTCGCGTTCAGAGGCGAGTCAAATTTTCCGTGGCGAATAACTTTGCGAACAAGAAAAGCAACTTTGTCTTGTTGCAAATTAAAACTTTGAGGAAGATTCAGATGCAGGCCGAGTTGTTTTGGCGTCGGCAAAAAGATTGAGATCCAAACTCAATCACGCTGTCGAGGCAACCGATGCCAAATTGGCGGCTTCCAAAACCGCCCTCGGCCTGCATTATTTTTCTACTTTCACAGAGAATCTCCTCTCTGACAATTAAAACGTATTCACCGTATTCACATTTTGCCTGCGGCATGTGAAGAAGGTGTCATTAAGATTCTGAAAGAGTAGTTTGCCCAACGGAATTTTTTACCGCTTAATTGCGCCCATGATTGATTCCGTTTCCGACATCGCCGGTGCCGCCGCCGATTTGAAGAAGGCGCGGCGGCGTAAAAATGTTTCGCCATCCGACCCGCTCAAACTGGACCGGCTGCCGCCACATACGATGGAGTGCGAGCAAGGCGTGCTCGGTTGCGTGCTGCTTTCACCGAACGAGTGCATGGGCGAGTGCATCGAAAAACTCAAGGACGACGGTCAGCAGGTTTTTTACGATCTGCGGCACCAGACAATTTACGAGGCGCTGGCGACGATGTATGACGCGCGCGAGGCGATTGATGTCATCACGCTCCAGCAAAAACTCAAGGACAAGCAGATGCTCGAGCAGATCGGTGGCATCGCTTATCTGTCGCAGCTTCAGGATTCGGTGCCAAGCGCGGCGAACTTGAGCTACTACCTCGAATTCGTGCAGGAAAAATTTCTGCTGCGGCGGATGATCGCCACCTGCACGGACGTCGTTGGGCGAGTTTATGATTACGAAGGCGACGTGGAGACGCTGCTGGACGAGGTGGAGAAGGAAATTTTGCGCATCAACGAGTCGCGCGCGCAAAGCAGCACGGCCACGGTCAAGGAACTCGTAGGCAAGGCGATTCTCACGGTCGAAAATTATTTTGGCCGGCAGGGCACGTTGAACGGACTCGGCACGGGCTTTCCGGATCTGGACCGGATGACGGACGGATTGCACGGCCAGGAAATGATCGTCATCGCGGCACGGCCTTCGATGGGCAAAACGTCGCTGGCGATGAACATCGTCGAGCACGTCGTGTTGGAGCAAAATCTGCCGGCGGGCGTGTTCAGCCTGGAAATGAGCGCGGAGTCGCTCGTGCTGCGCATGTTGTGCTCGATCGCGCGCGTGAACCTGCGGAGCATCCGCGAGGGTTTCATGAGCGAGGCGGATTTTCCGAAGCTGACGAGCGCGGCGGGCCGGCTGGCGAAGGCGAAGTTGCTGATTGACGACTCGGCGGGACTTTCGATTTTGGACCTGCGGGCGCGGGCGCGGCGAATGCACCAGCAGCACGGCGTGAAGCTGTTCGTGATTGACTATTTGCAGTTGCTGCATTCTACTTCGCGGCGATCGCAAGACAACCGCCAGCAGGAAATCGCCGACATTTCCAGCGGCATCAAGGCTTTGGCGAAGGAATTGAAGGTGCCGGTGCTGGTGTTGAGCCAGTTGAACCGCGAGCTGGAAAAAGACAAGAGCCGCAAGCCGCGGCTGTCGGACTTGCGCGAATCGGGCGCGATTGAACAGGACGCCGACGTGGTGGGTCTGCTCTATAAACCGAGCGCCGGCGACGACGAAGACGGCGTGCAGACCGAGGAAGCCGACGGTTTGCCGGTGAACCTGCTGATCGCCAAGCAGCGCAACGGCCCGACGGGCGACATCAATTTAACATTCTTGAAATCTTATACGCGATTTGAAAGCGCAGCCAAAGTCAGCAATGAAGACGTGCCGGGCAGCTAGACGATGAAATTATTTTTCCGCCTCATCGGAGTCTGGCTGTTGCTCGGCTGCGCGCAGGTCGCGTGGTCGCAGGCGGCCGGCCCGACCATTGACGGCGTGGACATCAAGTTTGTCGGTCCGCCGCAGGTCAGCCAGGAATTCATCCGCTCCAACATCCGCGTCCGGGTGGGCGACCTCTACCGCGTCAATTCCACCCAGGATGATGTCCACGCGCTTTACGCCACCGGCCAGTTTTACAACATCCGCGTCACGGTGAACCAGTCCACCAACGACAACGGCGTGCTGCTGACCTACATCGTGCAGGCCCGCCCGCGCATCACGGAAATCAAGATCGAGGGCAATAAAAAAGTCAAGGACTCGAAAATAAAGAAAAAAATCACGGTGAAGGTCGGCGACCCGCTGGACGAGCAGAAATTGTTCACCGACGTTCAAGACATCAAGAAGCTTTACGAAAAATACGGCTATGCCGACACGAAGGTGAAATATGTGACCAGCGTGGATGAGAACGCCGGGCACGGCACGGTCACGTTCGAGATTGTCGAAAGCCCGAAGGTGAAGATTTCCGAGATTGATTTCATCGGCGCGGCGGCGTTCACGCAGAAGGAACTGCGCGGGGTGGTGAAGCTCAAGCGGCACTGGATGTGGTCGTGGCTGACGGGCAACGGAGTTTACAAGCAGGACGATTTCGACGATGACCGCGACCTATTGTCGAATTTTTATCTCGAGCACGGCTATCTCGACTTTACCATCACCGACGTAAAGCTGGACTATTCGGCGACGGGCACACAGTCGATCAAATATGGCCAAGGTTTTCTCGACTTTGACGCCAGCCAGACCAACGCAGATAAGCACGCGCTGATCATCAAATACTATTTGTCTGAAGGCCGGCAATACAAGGTCGGTTCGATCAAGCTGACCGGCAATAAAATATTCACCGCCGCCCAGATCCGCACCGGCATGGAATACAACCATGCCTACCAGCAGTTGAAAGGCCGGCTCGGCACCAACGGTTTTCCGATGGATGTGGGAAACACATTCACGCCCGACGGCCAGAAGAAGGATACGCAGGCGTTGTCGGATTTTTACGGGAGCAAAGGCTACATTGACGTGACGCAGGGACCCAACCTGCGCGTCATCCGCACGCCGAATGTGGACACGGGCACGATTGACCTAGAGTATCAGATAGACGAGGGACAAAAAACCTACGTTGAAAAAATCAACATCACCGGCAACGTCAAGACCAAGGACAAGGTCATCCGCCGCGAACTGGCCATTTCACCGGGCGAAGTGTTCGACATGGTGCGCGTCAAGATCAGCAAACAGCGCCTTGAAGGGCTGCAATATTTTGAAAAAGTGGACGCCGATCCGGAGCCGACCGACCCGCCGATTTCCGGCCGCAAAAACCTGGACATCAACGTGACGGAAAAAAACACCGGCAACCTGACATTCGGCGCGGGTTTCAGCTCGGTGGATTCGCTGGTTGGTTTCGTGGAGATGACGCAGGGCAATTTTGACCTGTTCCATCCGCCTACCTTCACCGGTGCCGGCCAGAAACTGCGCCTGAAACTCGCACTGGGCACGCAGCGCCGGGATTACGAGCTGTCGTTCATCGAGCCGTGGTTTTTGAACCGCAAACTGTCGCTGGGCGTTGACTTTTACCGCCACCAACTGGACTTCGAAAGTCCGAACGATATTTATGACGAAAGCCAGTCAGGTGTGCGGTTGAGCTTGAGCCGCGCGTTATGGAGTGACTTTTTAATCGGCAGTGTCAGCTACACATTTGAACAAATCGGCATTTCCTTGAACAATCCTTACACGGTCAATCCTCCGTCCAACACGCCGGAATCCATCTTGCAACAAGTCGGCCCGCACGATTACAGCCGCTTCGGCACGTCGCTTGCCTACGACACGCGCAACAGCACGCAACTGCCTAACCACGGCCAGCGAACGGAAATCAATCCCGAAATCAGCATCGGCGACGTTGACTATTACAAGCTTCAGCTCAAGAGTTCCTGGTATTTTCCCGGTCTGATGAAAGGACACGTCATCGAAGCCGTCGGGCGCGTCGGCATCGCGGACAGCATCAGCGGCGGCGGTGTGCCGTTTTACGACGCCTATTATCTCGGCGGCATTTATTCGCTGCGCGGCTTCAAATTTCGCAACGTCTCGCCGCGCGATCCGCCCACGCCCAGCGTGACGGTGAACGAACCGATCGGCGGCGACAGCGTGTGGTTCGGCTCGGTGGAATACAGCATTCCGATCGTGGAAAAAGAAAACGGAGTCGGCGTGCGGGTCGCCACCTTCTTCGATGCCGGCTCCGTCGGCGAGGGCACCACCACGTTCTCGGGGAATTTTGACGACGACGTCGGGCTTGGTCTCCGGTTGAACATCCCGCACATGGGACCGTTGCGGCTGGATTACGGCGTTCCCATCACCCATGACAAGTATAACGGCGGCTCCGGCCAGTTCCAGTTCAGCGCCGGCTACACCCGCGAGTTCTAATCGTTGGAAGTTTGCCACCGCGCAAGTTTTAACAACGCGCCGCTCATTTTGAAGTTGGCTTCGACCGCCGGTTCTGCTTTCCTGTCCGCATGAAAAATTTGTTTCGGACGATTCTCCCGGTTGTTTTGCTGATGGCTTTCATGGGCGGTTCCGCGCTGGCGCAAACGAAAATCGCCACGGTGGATTTGCGGAAGCTGTTTGACAATTATTACAAGACCAAACTGGCCCAGGCCGCCATCCAGGAACACGCCGCCCAGCTCGACAAGGACGACAAGAGCATGAAGGACGACCTGAAAAAAGGCAGCGACGATTATCAGGCGCTGCTGGAACAATCCAATGACCAAGCGCTCTCCGCCGACGAACGCGACCGCCGCAAGCAGGCCGCCTCCGACAAATTGAAGGAACTGCAATCTTCCAAGGCCGCCATTGACCAGTATGAACGGCAGGCGCAAACCACGCTGGGCGAGCAGCGCCAGCGGATGCGCGAAAAAATCCTTGTCGAGATCAAGGATGCCGTCACCACCAAGGCCAAGGCGGGCGGCTACACGCTGGTTTTTGACACGGCGGCGGAAACCGTCAACGGCACCATGGCCATTGCCTACACCAGCGGCGACAATGATTTGACCGACGCGGTTCTGGCCCAGCTCAACGCCGGTGCACCGATTGACACGACCAAACCGTTAACCACCACCACTCCGCCGTCCTTGACAAACAGCACCAGCAATCCGTAACCGGAGGCGATCCAGCGGCGGGGCTGGCCATTCCCGACACTTGAAAATCGCTCTTGCAAGGCGGCCGCCAGCCGCGTATAGTGCGCGCTCTTTTGCTATTGAATTAAAATTTATGCGACGTCCAAAAGGCATCAAAACGAAAAAATCCGTGGCCAAACGGTTCAAAATCACCGGCACCGGCAAGGTCATGCGCTCACGCGCCGGCCGCCGCCATCTGGCCCAAACCAAAAATTCCAAGCGCCTGCGCAGCCTGGGCAAATCCGTGGTGGTGGACAAAACCGACACCTACCGGATCACCCAGAGCCTGCCGTTCAGCCACTGATTTTTCATCAACCATCAACTTTTAACTATCCACCAAGATGCGTGTCACCAATTCCCCCGCTTCCCGCAAACGTCGCAAACGGATGTTGACGGCGGCCAAAGGCTTCCGTCTCAAACGTTCCAAACTTTACCGCTACGCCAGCGACGCCGTTGACCACGGTCGGCAATACGCCTACCGCGACCGCCGCGTCAAGAAGCGCACCTTCCGCTATCTCTGGCAGATCCGCATCAACGCCGCCGTCCGCGAACTCGGCCTGACCTACAGCCGTTTCATGGAAGGCGTCAAGGCCGCGAAGATCGGTCTCGACCGCAAGGTGCTCGCCGATCTCGCCGCGACCGATGCCGCCGCGTTTGGCGAAATCGTCAACGCCGCCAAGGCCGCATTGAAGAACAAGCCCGCCGCGACTTTGGCCAAGGCTTAATTCAAGCTGACATATTCTCGACGGGCGACCAGCGATGGTCGCCCGTTTTTCTTTTCCAAAACGGCCCGCGCCGTTAAGCTGGCGGCCGCATGAATCAGGAACTGTGGACCGCTGTTGATCGTTACATTACGGACCATTTGGTTTCGCCCGATCCGGCATTGGAAGCCGCCTTACAAACCAGCGCGGCGGCCGGTTTGCCGCCCATCAGCGTTGCGCCCAACCAAGGCAAGCTGTTGCAACTGCTCGCAACGATGCAAGGCGCGCGAAACATTTTGGAAATCG
>CAZIFP010000059.1:0-12984 GCA_964538105.1 uncultured Bifidobacteriaceae bacterium | reverse complement strand
TCTGGTCGTTGATGCCGCCGTCCACGCTGATGCGGTAGGATAAATTCTTTTCACGTCGCCAGGCCGCCGCCTGCTTAATCTTGGACAAGCCTTCGCGGATGAACTCCTGTCCGCCGAAGCCGGGATTGACCGTCATCACCAGCAGCAGATCAATCTGGTCGAGAAACGGCTCGGCAACAGTAATTGCCGTGGGCGGATTGACGGCCAGCCCGACTTTCTTGCCAAGCGTTTTTATTTTTTGGATGAGTGACGGGATTTGGTCGCCGAGTTCGACGTGAATGATCATTTCGTCCGCGCCGGCCTTGGCGAACGCTTCAAACAAAATCTCCGGCTTGGAACACATGAGGTGAACATCGAAAAACAGTTTGGTGAGCGGTCGCACCGCCTTGACCACTTGCGGGCCGAAAGAAATGTTCGGCACGAAGTGGCCATCCATGATGTCAAGATGCAACCAGTCGGCACCGGAATCTCCGGCACGTCTGGCCCCCTCGCCGAAGCAGGCGTGATCTGAGGCAAGCAACGAAGGAGCAATTATGATTTCCACAATTTCTTATTTAACTTGTTCAGCCAGCGATGGGCACCAACGGCTGCGGATGACCATGAAACGGCCAGCGCAAATCACCGGTCATCAGATAAACCGCCATCGCCGCGAGCATCAAAATCACGCAGAACCAGATGCGCCAGTCCCGATGCGCCCGCCTCCAATAAGGTGGATGGCCTTGGTTAATTGGGCCGCCATTCGGATCTCCGTGCGATTTGTGATCGTGCTTTAATTCATTCATGTTTTTAGTGCGGATTGGGGACTGACCGGCGTTCCCTCCTTGAGCCAGCGCAGCGCGTCCTCGTGCTCCGATTCCGGAAAGTCTTTGACCTCAAAATGCACAAGGTGGGCGGCAATCTTGGGCAATTCCACCAGCAGTTTGCTGTCGGTGACCATCGCCAGTCGGACAATCTTCTGGTGATGGCTTTTGATGAATTGCATGTGAGCGAGAAACGCTTCGAGATTCGCCCAGCCGGGAAATGCTTTGGCGTGAATCATCAAGCCCGATAGTTTTCCATGTTCCGCGATATATGGATCGATCTCGCGAACCAGGCCCTCGAAGTCGGCCGCTTCGAGCGGCGCGTCGGGTTCGAGAATGAGTATCCCTTCCGGCAAAAGCAGTTGGTGTTTAAGCCTGGGTCGTCCTCCGGTTTTGTTTCCTGTCGCGACAGATTCGTCCAACCACTTTCGCGCTCCGGCGATCTCAGTGTGATCGAAGTATCGAATGGTTGCGTTCGTGAACGGCTTGCAAAAAACGGTCATTACGTGCTGCCACTGTTTATTACCGACCATCGCGCATTGTTCAATGTCGGTGAGGTGTTTGGCGTCAAACTTGATTTCCTCCCAGATCGCGGCCGCTTCCAAGCCATGAAATCCGGTCATGTCGAACAGCAGGTGTATTTTTCGGCGCTGCCCGGCCAGCCGTTCAAACTCTGGCACGAACTTTTGGTAATCCGCCTGGGACAAAATCCCGCTGATGTGGACGGCGAGAAAATTCCCGCCGCGCGGTTCATTTATGTGAATCGGCATTTTTCAAACCTTTGATCCGATCGAGTTCGGGCACCAAATTGTGTTTGTCAGTCGTATCTTTGACCGACGTTTTGCCGGCCGTGGTCGCACCCCACTTCCAATTCCGAATCTCCGGCAAATCCTGGCCGTGTTTGTCAATGTAGTGCTTGTGCTCGATGAGTTTGTCTTTCATCTGCTGCTTCAGATAGTCGCCCTTCGAGCCCAAATTCGGCACGCGATCCACGACATCTTTCACCAAATGAAAACGGTCAATTTCATTTTGCACCCTCATGTCAAAAGGTGTCGTGATGGTGCCTTCTTCCTTGTAACCACGGACATGGAGATTGCGATTGGTCCGGCGATAAGTCAGTTTGTGAACCAGCCACGGATAGCCATGGAAGTTAAAAATAATGTGCTTGTCCTTGGTGAAAAGTGAATCGTAATCCCCTTCGCTCAATCCGTGGGGATGTTCGCTCGCTGGTTGGAGCTTCATCAGGTCCACCACGTTGATCACCCGGACCTTCAAGTCCGGCAGATGTTCGCGCAGGATCGAGACAGCGGCCATGGTTTCCAGCGTGGGCGTATCGCCGCAGCAGGCCATTACCACATCCGGCTCACTGCCTTGGTCATTGCTGGCCCATTGCCAGATGCCGATGCCTTCCGTGCAATGCACCACGGCGGCGTCCATGGTCAGCCATTGCGGGAGCGGATGTTTGCCGGCGACCACGACATTGACGTAATGCCGGCTGCGCAGGCAATGATCGAAAATGGATAACAGGCAGTTCGCATCGGCGGGCAAGTAGACGCGCACGATGTCGGCCTTCTTGTTGATGACGTGGTCGAGGAAACCGGGATCCTGATGCGTAAATCCATTGTGATCCTGCTGCCAAACATGCGAGGCGAGCAGGTAATTCAATGAAGCAATCGGGCGACGCCAAGGGAGCTCAGCCGTTACCTTCAGCCATTTGGCGTGCTGGCTGAACATCGAGTCCACGATGCGGATGAACGCCTCATAGCTGTTGAACAGCCCGTGCCGTCCGGTCAGCAAATAACCTTCCAACCAACCTTCGCACTGGTGCTCGCTTAACATCGAATCCAGCACTCGTCCGGTGGGCGCGAGGAATTCATCATTTTTCGCTTCGCGGGCGTCCCACTGACGATTGGTGACCTCGAACACAGCGCCCAAGAGATTTGAAAGCGTCTCATCAGGGCCAAAAACGCGGAAATTATGCGGGTTGAGCTTTTCAACGTCGCGTAGGAATTTGCCCAACACCATCGTATCCTGACCATCAACGGCTCCCGGCGAAGGCACTGTGACAGCGTGATCGTGGAAATCCGGCATGACGAGGCCGCGCAGGAGCAGGCCGCCGTTGGTGTGCGGATTGGAACCCATCCGCTTGTTTCCCTTCGGCGCGAGTTCTTGGAGCTCCGGCTTGAGCCGGCCATTGGCATCGAACAGTTCCTCGGCCTTGTAACTCTTCATCCATTCTTCAAGTTGTTTGACGTGCTGGGGATGTTCGGCGTCCACCAATAGCGGCACTTGATGCGCACGGAATGTCCCTTCGACTTTCAGACCATCCACTTCTTTCGGCCCGGTCCAGCCTTTCGGCGACTTGAGCACAATCATCGGCCAACGGGGACGCGTCGTGTCTTTTTTGTCCCGCGCATTGGTTTGAATTCGGCGAATATCCTCAATCGCTTTCTCCATCGTGCTGGCCATAAGTTCGTGCATCGTTTCCGGATCGTCACCTTCCACAAAAAATGGCGTCCAGCCGGAGCCACGGAAAAAATTTTCCAATTCATCCGGCTCGATGCGCGCCAGTATGGTCGGGTTGCTGATCTTGAAACCATTGAGGTGCAGGATCGGCAGCACGGCTCCGTCGGTGATCGGGTCGAGAAACTTGTTGGACTGCCACGAAGTCGCCAACGGACCAGTTTCCGCCTCACCGTCGCCGACAATACAGGCGACGATCAAATCGGGATTGTCGAACGCCGCACCGAACGCATGCGAAAGTGAATAGCCGAGTTCGCCGCCTTCGTGAATTGAACCGGGCGTTGTCGGCGCCACATGGCTGGAAATGCCGCCGGGAAACGAGAATTGGGTGAACAATTTTTTTAACCCGGCTTCGTCTTGCGTGATGTTCGGATAAACTTCGCTCCAAGTGCCTTCGAGATAGACGTTGCCCACCAGCGCCGGACCGCCGTGACCAGGACCGGCGACGTAGAACATGTTCAAATCATACTTCTTGATGACCCGGTTTAGATGCACATAAATAAAATTCTGTCCCGGCGTCGTGCCCCAATGCCCGACCACCAACGGCTTCACGTCCGAGAGTTTCAGCGGCCGCTTGAGCAGCGGATTGTCGTAGAGATAAATCTGGCCGACTGACAGATAGTTGGCAGCGCGCCAGTAGGCATTGATCTTTTGCAATGAATCTGGGGAAAGAGCATTCGTTTTCATATTTTATAATTTGAAAAAGCCTCACCCTTCGCACGAATGGCGAGGCTGTAATGTATCTGCGCTGCGAGCTTTTGATTTAAACGGCCAGATTGTTAACGGTTCACCAGTTCATCAATCCAATAACCCTTGCGATTGTAATGCCCATAAAGATTGGTTTCATAGTCACGGTCAACCAGCGACTTGTCGGTGAATTCCGGCGAGAGCTGGATGGCTTTCAGGGTAAGATCAATTACCACTTTGCGTTCACTCCAACTCACGCGCTCAATCCAAAGTGGTGAAATGAGCACCTTCTTTCCAGCCCACCAGTTGCTGGTGTTGACGATGAGATAACGAATCTCCCAAGTTTGATCATCAACGATAAAATCCTCGACGTGGCCAATTTCGCCGTTTTCAGCCTGGATGTGGTAGCCGGTCACCTCATGGCAACTGCGAAGGTGATGATCATATTTTTTCTCTTTATCATTTGGGAGGTCGGTCCATTTTTCACGATTACGTTCAATAGATGGATAATAGCCCCAACTGTAGGGGCCGCCCCAATACGCCGGCCAGTTATAATACCCATAATAGGATTCTTCATATTGTTGTGAAACCGGCTTGTCACTGTCCAGCGAGGGGCTGTCTTCGATTTGCTTTTTTGTCAGATCGGCGACAATATTATCCTGGTCCGCATTCACCGCCACTAGCGCGTAAGGGGAGATCAACACCTTGCAACCCGTAAGCCATTTTCCTGTGTTTGCGACAAGATAGCGGACGGTCCAATAGCGGTCATCAAAATAAATGTCTTTTACCTTGCCGATGGTTTCATTTTTGGTGTCCTGGATGGAATATCCGTTCAGAATTTTAACTTTGGTTAACATAATATGCCTTTTGTGATTTTGTTTTGGTTGAAATAAATTTGCTTTCGTTGGCGCGAGTGCCAGCCTTAAGATTGCGCGCGTTGGGTTTTCTTTGCCATGGGGTAAAACCCTACCGCCAGTTCAAGGCTAACTGTTCACCAGTTCATCCACCCAATATCCTTTGCGATTGTAATGGTGATGCAATTCAATCTCATAGTCCCGCGTCAGCAGAGATTCTTGGGTAAATTCCGGCGACTGCTTGATGGTTTCACGATCAAGATTAACGAAAACTTTGCGTTCGCCCCAACTGACGCGTTCGATCCATTGCGGTGAAATCAGGGCTTTTTTTCCCGGCCACCAGTTGTGGGTGTCAACGATGAGATAGCGAATCGTCCATGTCTCGTCATCAATGATGAAATCCTCAATGTGGCCAAGCTCGCCGTCCAGGGTTTGAATATGATGACCGCTCACGCTGTAGGTGCTGCGCAAATGCGGATCCCATCCTTTCACGCCCAGTGTGGACGTCTTCTTTTGTCCATGGTCACGCGCTTCACGGTTCCGCACAAAATAGGGATAAGCACCCCAACTATAGGGGCCGCCCCAGTAGGTAGGATAATCATAATGCCGATAATAAGCCTGCTCGAATTGGTGGGAGACCGGCTTGTCGGAGTCTAGGGAGGGACTGTCTTCGATTTGTTTTTTGGTCAAATCAACGGCGATGTTCTGTTCCACTTTATTCACGGCGATTAGTGCATACGGCGAGATCAGCACCTGCCGGTCGGCAAGCCACGTTCCGGTCTCGGCGACCAGATAGCGGATGGTCCAGTGCCGGTCGTCGAAGTAGAACTCTTTGACTTTCCCGATTTCCCCGTCGAGGCTGTCCAGTTTGTAACCTTCCAGTGTTTTGGCTTTGCTTAACATAAAATATGTCTTTCGTTTTTTGTAAATTGCGGTGTTTGAGCGGTATTTCTTAAATGTAAAATGGTCGCATATTCAATGGTGGATGACGGCACG
This sequence comes from uncultured Bifidobacteriaceae bacterium, assembly GCA_964538105.1. Lineage (GTDB taxonomy): Bacteria > Verrucomicrobiota > Verrucomicrobiia > Limisphaerales > UBA11358 > UBA11358. The sequence continues at coordinate 7,124 of CAZIFP010000059.1, read as the reverse complement.
ACTTCGGGAAAATAGGCCAATGATGGCCCGATTGAATGCCGGCAGATCGCGGGGATTGCGACTGGTCACCCAATTGCGGTCTTCAACCACTTCTTGATCTACCCAGTTGCCGCCCGCATTGCGGACGTCGTCTTGAATAGTGTGACAACTGGTCAACGTCCTGCCGCGCACCAACCCGGCCGAAATCAGTTCCCAAGGCGCGTGACAGATGGCGGTGATGGGTTTGCCGGCAGCCTCCATCGCGCACAGAAAGGCTTGAACTTCAGGCACCATCCGCAGTTTGTCGGCGTTTACCGTGCCGCCGGGAAGATGAACGGCATCAAATTCTGCCGCGCTGACATCCTGGATTATACGATCCACCTCGATCACAACCGCTTTATCAAGGTCATGATGAAAGCCGCTGATCTTGCCCGACTTGAGCGATACGATACTTGCCTTAGCCCCAGAGGCCTCTATTGCCTCCACCGGCCCCGTCAATTCTGTCGCCTCGAAACCGTCGGTGGCAAGCACCGCCACATGAAAATCAGTCAGTTGATCCATAATGATATTTCGTTAATTAAAGTTCTGGTGTTCATCGAAAAGTTTTTTGAATTGAGCGATTACTTGGCAGTGGTCGGCTTTTGCTTTCGGCCTTTTGTTTTGGCCAGAAACGCCTCGATTTCTTTGCGCGTGGGTGCGGAAGGTTGTGCCCCGAGAATAGTGACGGAGATGGCCCCGGCGGCATTGGCATACCGCGCTGCCTCCATGATGGGTTTGCCTTCGGCCAAGGCGACCGCGAGAACGCCATTGTAGATGTCGCCCGCACCGGTCGTGTCAATGGGTTTGACCTTGAAGCTGGGCACCAGTTTCTTGCCATCCTTGTTCGCAACGAACGAACCGCGTGTGCCGAGGGTGATGATCAATGTCTCAATGCCTTTGGCCAGCAGCTTGTCAGCCGCCTGGCCCGCGTCTTCAATGGTGGTCACTTTGACACCGGTGTAAAATTCCGCCTCGATTTCGTTGGGCGTGAAAATGGAAATTTGTTTTAGCAGCTTGTCCGGCAATTTCTGCGCCGGGGCCGGATTCAGAATGATGCGCACGCCAGCCTTGAAAGCCAGTGCCGCCGCCGCTTCCACTGTGGCGAGCGGAGTTTCCAATTGCATGATCAGTATCTTTGCTTCCGTGATGACTTTCGCCGCCTTTTTGACGTCGGCGGGTGAAAGTTTGCTGTTGGCCCCGGAGGCGACGGCGATGCTGTTTTCGCCGCTCTTCTTGCCCACAAAAATCAAAGCCACGCCGGATTTTTCCACTGAATCGCGCAGGACAAAATCCACATTGAGGCCATCTTTGAGGTAACCCTTGATGGCCTTGTCGCCAAACATGTCTTGCCCGACTTTGGCAACCAACGTCACGGAGCCACCGGCGCGCGCCGCCCCGACGGCTTGGTTCGCTCCTTTGCCCCCGGCGGCGCTGCTGAAGTCGCCGCCGAGTTCCGTCTCGCCGGGCTTGGGCAGGTGCGCCAGCCGGATGGTCATGTCTGTATTGGAACTGCCGACGACAACAATTTTATTTTTGCTCATAAAAGTATGCGGTTATTTTGCAACAATCAGAATTCCGAGTCCGATAAGGTAGAATAGAAACATGGCGGCCAGCAGCCAGTTGGTGCCTTTGGGAGCGGCCTTGAATTCCTTCCAGATGAAAACGCCCCAGAAGGCACCGATCAGGGTCGCGCCTTGCCCCAGCCCATAGGCGAGCGCCGCCCCGGCCTTCGTGCTGGCAATAATGCTAAAGCACATGCCGACACTCCAGATGACGCCGCCGAGAATGCCGATCAGATGCAGCCGCGTGTTGCCTTTCGTGAAATAATCACCAAAAGGGACGGGTGTCCCGGAAAGTGGTTTTGCCATCAGGATGCTGTTCCAAAGAAAGTTGGAGATCAGCAAACCCAGTGAGAATAGCACCAAGGCGCTATAAGGTGTCAGTTTGCCAGCCGGTTGCAGTGAAACGACGCCAGCGGTTGTGGTGATGGTCGCCATGGAATCTGCGACAAAACTGTAGAACCAGCCCATCAGCAATCCTGCCGCGACCGAGACAGCAATACCTTTGACGTGGGATTTTTTTTCTTTACTCGCAAGTTGTTTGTAGGCCAACGCATCGAGAATGATGGCGATCACGACTGCCCCGACTCCGGCGGTGAGAACGGGAACGCTGCCAACTTTGGTGGAATAGTAAGTGGTGATCACGCCCAGCACCAGTGCGAGGCCAACGCCGATCGGAAACGCCACCGCCAGGCCGGCAATATCAATGGCGGCAACCAACAGAATGTTCCCCAGATTAAAAATGACACCACCCAAAAACGCCGCCCCAAGCCATTTGGCATCCGCCTGATGCAGGTCGGCAATAAAACTTCGCCCGCCACTGCCCGTGCTGCCCATCGTGAACGCGAGCAGCAGCGACAAAAGCAGAACACCGATGGCATAGTCCCAATAGTAGAGCTGGAAACGCCATTCTTTGGAGGCGAGTTTTTGGGTGTTGGCCCACGAACCCCAACATAACATGGTGACGATACACATCGCGATGGCGACAGCGGAAGATTGGATGATGATCATGGATCAGGTTGGTTTTTGATTGTGTGGTTGTGGTTTAGAAATTAACGCCGAGCTGGCAACCGAGAACTACGGCGTTGGCGAGTTGTCCTGTGCCCCCCGGTCGCATTACATATTGAACATCCGGTTGGAAAAAGAGCGCGCCTTGGTGCAGATTAAAACGATAGGTCCATTCCAATACGGTCTCGTGGCTTTGCACCCCCACGGTTGGATCGAGCAGTTGCTCGCGTTGTTCGGCATCGCGCAAATCGCTGCTGAACTCACCGAATACCACGCCAAATCCAGCAGCATCCGTGGGACGTGACGCAAAAATGCCGCGCATCGCCACACCAGCCGTGAAAAAATAGGGCATTTCACTGACCGCTTGATCCGGCGCAACCAAGACCGAGCCGAAGACACCCAGTCCACGATTACTAGTTGGTTCGGCAAAAGGAATCAGCACTTGATCAAACATGCCGTAGAAGCCCCAACTGCCTTGCTGGGAGCCGGTCGGAGTTCCAAACCCGACGGTCCGGTAATCAGTCAATGTGCTGTTGTCATACCAAAACCCAACCTTGTAGTTTCCGAGAAACTGCGAGTCACCGGGCAGACCATTAAACCGATAGCCGGCCTCGCCCATCACAAACACCGGGCCATTTATGGACATGTCTGTGCCATGGTTGTCGTCCGCGCGAATCGCTGTATCTCCGTTGTAAACGCCAGCCATGAGGTAAGTGCGTTTGGTCGGCTTCCATTTAATGCGCGTGCCCCACGTCGCATTGGGATACGAGTTCATGCCCGGCGAATTGTAAAAAATTGCGACGGGATTGCCATCGAACCCGTTTTGCATGAACAAATAATCATATTGGGAAACTAGAAAGTCATCGCCGGCCGCGATGCGACCAAGGCTCAATTCAATGTGGTCGTCGAATAGTTTTTGTTGGTAAGCCAGATCAACAAGATGGAACGTCTGTCCGCCATACACCTGCTGCACGGCGAAGACATTGCCGATACGTTTCTGGGACAGGCTGTCTCCGTCGCGTTGGGACATGGATACCAAAAACGAACCGCCATCCATTCCGACGAGCTTGTCCAAATCAAAAACTAGACTCAGACCAATATTGTCAGCGTAGGCTGCACCCTGGCTTTTGCCACCAGTGGGATTGCCCGCGATGTCACTCACATAGGTTAAAGTCGGCGTGATGCCAAAGTCTTCCATCTTCGGACGCAATCCAGCCCAATCTCCCAGAAGGTGAGCGCGTGTCAACGACAACTGAAAGGGACGGACATTGGCCGGGATTTGTGTTGTGTCGCCGGTTGATTCGCCGAACAGTCCAACGGTGGTGTTTGTCTCTTGCCGATGTGCAATCAACGCGATTGAATTTGTATCGGCAATGCCACTGGATGTGGTTGGCGGCGATGACACTTCTTGAGCGCGAACGATTCCGTCACAAAGCGCCAGCGAAAGCATTGAGACCAACACGTTGAGCTTGGCCAGCCACCGCAGGTCACTTCTAAAGTTGTCGGCGTTTTTGCCTGGCAAAAAAAAATTTATTCTTTGCATTTATTTTTGGTTCCGGACTGGTCTTTATCCGAGAGTGAATTTGATGCTGAAGATTGCATGAGCAAGTGATGTTGCCGCCATGGGGTGAAACCCTACCGAGAAATTCAGGGCGACAACCGCAGAACGAAATTATTCTCAGGGTGTCTATTTCACGCCTTTCATGCCTCGATAACGGCGGATCAAGTTGTTCGTTGAACTGTCGTGCTTGAGTTTAGGCGCGGTTTTGTCTTCCAATTCGGGAACAATCCGCTGAGCGAGCACCTTGCCCAGCTCGACGCCCCATTGATCAAATGAATCAATGTTCCAAATCGCGCCCTGTGTGAAGACGCTGTGTTCGTAAAGCGCGACTAGGTTGCCGAGAATCTTCGGCGTGAGCCGGTCGGCAAGAATGACGTTGGACGGACGGTTGCCTTCAAAAATTCGATGTGGCACCAACCAGTCCGGTGTGCCTTCGGCTTTCATGAGGATTGAATTGCGTTGACTGCCTAACAGGAGCGAAAAACGGAACGTGCAATCATCAGTTCTTCATCCGTGCGAATGACGCGCACGATGACGCGGCTGGAATTCTTGGAAATTACCGCCGCCGTCTTCGCGTTGCGCGACTTATCCAGTTCAATGCCGAGAAAGTCCAAACCTTCGCAGATGCGGGCACGGACGACGGGCGAGTTTTCACCGATTCCGCCGGCGAAGACAAGCGAGTCCAATCCACCCAGCGCGGCAGCGTAGGCACCAATCCACTTCTTCGCCTGATAGCAAAATAACGCCACGGCTTCCGCCGCGCGCACGTCTTTCTTCTCATCAGCAAGCAAATCGCGCATATCGGAGCTGGTCTCCGAAATGCCCAGCATCCCCGATTCGTGATTGACCATTATGTAAAACTGGCTGGTGGTCATCTCCTCGGTGCGTGCGAGATAAGGTGCCAGGCCGGGATCTAAATCGCCGGAACGCGTGCTCATCACCAATCCTGCCGTCGGCGTGAAGCACATGCTGGTATCAATGCTTTTGCCATCGCGCACGGCGGCCATGCTTGCGCCATTGCCGAGATGGGCGAGGATGACGCAACCTTTTTTTGCTGCCGGGTCGCCGAGGCGTGCGAGTTCTTCCATCAAATAGGCATAAGACAAACCGTGGAAACCGTAGCGTTGAATTCCCTTACGGTCGAAGCGGCGCGGAATTGGCAGCAGCTTGGCCACGCGGGGCATGGTTTGGTGAAACGCTGTGTCGAAGCAGGCCACCTGAGGCAGCTTCGGATGACGCTCGCGGAACGTCTCAATCAGTTCAATCTCGCGCGGCAGATGATCCGGGTCATTCGGGCTGATGCGATGCAGTTCAGCCAATAGTTTTTTTGTGACAATCTCCGGTTCAGTATGTTTCATCCCATGAACCACACGGTGTCCCACGCCTTTTACCGATGTGAAATCAATTTGCTTTTCGAGCCAGTCAATGAGTGCATTCGCCGCTGATTTATGGTCGGCGGCAGCGAACTGAAGCGTATTCTTGGGTTTGCCGTTTGCCTCGTGAAAAGTCAGGTTGGTCCCGCTCAAGCCGATGCGGTCAACGGTTCCAGACAACCCACGCTTCAAAGGTTTCACCGCTGCATAAAGCGCGAACTTAATGCTGGATGAACCTCCGTTGATGGTGAGGATATGTGCGTTGGCGATTTTCATGCGCAAATTCTAGTCGAGGTGTAATCCAAGCGCGGCGAGCTTTTTGCAGGTGGATGAGTAGTCGGTATGCAGCAGGCCGCGAATCCCAAGACCATCAGCGATTTGAACAAACATAGGGGTGTTTTCGATATAGACGATTTGCTGGGCGGGTGTCATGGCGATGTCCAAGGCCAGCCGGAAAATCTCCGCGTCCGGTTTATGGAGCCGGACCAAGCAGGACGAAACAAACGTATCCACAAATTCGTCGAGTTTGAACTTGTGAATCCGATAGTCATTGAGTTCCCGCGCTTCGTTGCTGAGCACGATGATCTTCAATCCATGCTTCGCCTTGATCTGGCGCATCAGCTCGACCATCTCCCCAAAAGGTTTTGACTGAGCGCACATGAAACGCCAAAACTCCGCCCGCGTGAACGACCGCTTTTTGTAAAAGACCACCCAGCCCAGATATTCCTGAAGTGTGAGTTTGTCCGTCTCGTAGATGACAAAGTTTAGAGCATGGCGCTCCTCCATTTCTTCCCAGTGCAGCTTAAAGTGCTTCGCGGCGCGGCGGCGGGCATGATGATCCCAGCCGTTGGTAAGCAGGACGCCGCCGACATCAAGAAACAATGTCGTGATAGGAGTGTTTTTTTTCATAAGGTTGGTGTTTTGGGGGAAGTGTGAATGGGTTTCGTCATGGATTGATACATCATCTCCTCGCTGAGGAACGGAGGACCCAAAAGCTCATAACCACAGCTCAGTTTTTCGTTCACTTTTCTCGCCAGCTCGTCATGGGTAGCGGCATCGGCGTGAAATGGCACGGCGACGATGATGTATTCGATTTGAGTTGTCATGTTGCCTTGAATTACGGGTTGTTTCCCTTCTTCTTGGGAGCAGCGGCCAATGCTGTTGGCAGTGGCCAGCGATGACCGGGCGCGAGCAGTCCCTGGGTATTCTCCGGTCCCCAAGTGCCGGCGGCGTAATTTGGAAAATCGCTCGGTGCCGTGGCCTGCCACGCTTCGAGCACCGGCATCAACAATTGCCAGGCCGCTTCCACTTGGTCGGCGCGCATGAAGAGCGTGGCGTCCTTTTTCATCACATCCCACAGGAGTGTTTCGTAGGCGTCGGGCGAAGGCGCGGCGAAACTCTCGCGATAACTGAACCGCATATCCACCGGCCGCAGTTGCATCTTCGGCCCGGGATATTTGGCCTGAAAACCCAGCACGATGCCTTCGACGGGCTGGATTGAAAGAATCAGTCGGGAAGGTTGCCAGCCGAGCGACGCTTCAGGTGGGAAAGATTGATGCGGCACCGCGCGAAACTGGATGGAAATTTCCGACGCCTGTTGCGGCA
>CAZIFP010000058.1:0-13097 GCA_964538105.1 uncultured Bifidobacteriaceae bacterium | reverse complement strand
AATCCTCGCCCGAACAGAGGGCAGGTTTGACAATTGATTTTGATGCTTTTCTCCGTTGGCATCATTACACCAGCCTCGATCTATGAATATTTTTAAAACACCAATGGGTAATTCGCACGAAGTCCCGAAATCACCGGAACCGGGCAGCTCCATTCCCGTCACAATCTTCGACTTGTCAAAGCGCTACGACATTTACTGCTACATACCGAGCGAGGACAGGCTTTACGAGGATGTAAGGATTGTCGGGATCAAGACCTTTGAATCGAAGAAGAACGATTTCATGACCGCCTTGATTGGTGGATATATTGAAATCGAGGCGGACAATGGCGCGCGAATGATGATTCCACACATTCGTGTTTATATGATTTGTGAGCACGCCGCGCAGCCAGCCTACAAAGTTCTCAGGATTCGCAAGTCAGGCGATAATGATGGGAATTGAACGTGCGGCCTGATAAGCTGACAGGCTCCAAAGCCAGCCAAGGCTGACAAATTTTTATGCGCCGTTTGCCTTTCGCCGGCACCGCCAAAAACTCTGCCTTCTCAATTTCCGCCTTCATCTCGAAAGGCTTCCATCGCAGTCCGGCCCGTTCATAAAAACAAACCCCGGCCGCGAAGTGGATCCGCTGGCCGGGGCTGGAAGAAGGAAGCCGCATGTGGTTTGCTGGCAGTTTATTTTTAATTCAATACAGCATGGGTTGCTACATGCAAATGACGTGCCAAACGCCGGTTCAGGTTTTGCGAACATTTTGAGCCGTTTCCCTGCGCGCCACCGTTTTCCGGTGGCGCATTTTGCGCGGCCGGGCCAAAAACATTCATGGACGGCAAAACCGGGCGCTATCCACCAGCGACATTTACTTTCCAACGGTTCGCTGCTAAAACTTCCGCGTGCTCAATTCCGCCGCCATCTGGAAAAATCTCAATGCGCCGCGCCGCCTGTTTCTCATCGCCGGGCCGTGCGTGATCGAGAATGAAAAACTCTGCCGCACCGTCGCCGCGTCGCTGGTCAAAACGTGCAAGCAACTGGGAATTTTTTTTGTGTTCAAGGCCAGCTTCGACAAGGCCAACCGCACATCCGGCAAGGCGTTTCGCGGACCTGGAATTGAAAACGGCCTGAAAATGCTCGCCGCCATTCGCGCGGAATTCGGCGTGCCGTTGCTGACGGACGTTCACACGGAAACCCAGGCTTACGAGGCTGGCGAGGTCGTGGACATTTTGCAAATCCCGGCGTTCCTCTGCCGCCAGACGGATTTGATCGAGGCCGCCGTCGCCACCGGCAAAATCGTGAATCTCAAGAAAGGCCAGTTCCTCTCGCCGGCAGAAATGGGGCGCGTGGCGGAAAAGGCGCGGCGAGCGGGCGGCAAATATATTTTGCTCACCGAGCGCGGCACGACGTTCGGCTACAACAATCTCGTCGCCGACATGCGCTCGATTCCGATCATGAAATCATTCGGCTTTCCAGTGATTTTTGACGCGACGCATTCGGTGCAGTTGCCCGGCGGCGGCGGCGACAAGACCACCGGCCAGCGCGAATTCGCGCCGGTGCTGGCGAAGGCCGCGCTCGCGGCCGGCGTGAACGGCTTGTTCATCGAGACGCATCCCAAGCCGGACGAGGCCTTGAGCGACGGGCCGAACATGATTCCGCTCGCGGACATGAGCGCGATGTTGAAGAGCTTGCTGAAAATTTTCCACGCGCGCTGAAATGCCAAAGCCCATTTCATCCTCGCTGAAAAAACGGCTGGCGCGCGTCAAACTGTTCCTGTGCGACGTGGACGGCGTGCTGACCGACGGCTCGATTTTCATCGGCGGCAAGCGCGAATTCAAACGGTTCAACATCCGCGACGGCCTCGGTTTGGTGCTGGCGCGGCGCGCGAGCCTGAAGATCGGCTGGGTCTCGGCGCGGCCTTCGCCCGCGACCAAAATGCGCGCAGATGAATTAAAAATCCATTTTCTCGTCCAACAAGGCGACCGCGTGAGCAAGACCGGTGCGATTGAAGAACTGCTCGCGCAGGAAAAATTGAGTTGGAACGACGTTTGTTTTGTCGGAGATGACATCGTGGATCTGGGACCGTTAAAACATGCCGGCTTGGCGGTGGCGGTGGCGGACGGCGTGGCCGAGGCGAAAGCGGCGGCGCATTTCACGACGCAGGCCGCCGGCGGTCGCGGTGCGGTGCGCGAAGTGCTGGAAATGATTTTGCAGGCGCAGGGAAAATGGAAGCCGTTCATGGCGCAATATTCGGAATGAAAAACAGGTTGAACTACGCCATTTTTATTTTGTCTGTATTCGTGGCGTTGGAATTTTCCGCCGCCCGCGCGCAGCAACCCGCCTCGGGCCATGCCAACGATTTTTCGTCGGTCGAATATTTTGAACCGCCGCACCAGTTGTTAAAGAAGTTCCGCATGTCCGGAGCGGAAGCGCAGCCGCTGTCGGGTGGGTTGCTGGTGATCAAGCAATTCAAGCTCGAAACGTTCGACACGAACGGCGTGCCGGGACTCATTGTGAAGGCGCCGGAATGCGTTTATGACACGGTGCATGGCCTGGCGAATTCGCCGGGCCACCTGCGGCTGGAGACTGCGGACGGCAGTTCGCACGTTGAGGGCGACGGATTTTTGTGGCTGCAGGCAAATCAAAAGCTCTACATTTCCAACCATGTCCAAACCGTGATTGAGCCCGGCCCGAAAAAGAAGACTGGATTGTGAAAAAAAATTGTCTCATCGTTCTGCTGGCGCTGGGCGGCGGCGGCTGGCTGCACGCGCAGACCAATGTCACCGCCGCGCTGCAACCACCCCGCGCGCCTACGCTGATCACCTCGGAGAGCGCGGATTTTGACCTGGCGGCGCGTCATGCGATCTATCGCGGCAACGTGCGCGTGGATGATCCGCAGATGAAACTGACCTGCGAGGAGATGACCGCCGACCTGCCGCAGTCGGGCGGCCAAATCAATCATCTGGTTGCGCTGACAAACGTGGTGATGGATTCAGTGGATGAGAAGGGCCAGACGAAACACGCGACCAGCGACAAGGCGGTTTATGACTATAACGTGGTGAACGGCGTGACGAACGAGACCGTGACGCTGACCGGCAACGCGAAGGTGAAAGACGGCCCGAACTGGATGACGGGCGAACCGATCATCTTCTATCTTGTGAACCACACCATGCACACCATGCACGCGGAAAACGAGAAAATGCTCATCTACCAGGACACCACGTCCACGATGGTAAACACCAATGCGCCAGCGGCGAAAACGAATCTTCCAGCGGGACCGACGGATTTGCCGTTGACGAAAACAAATTTTCCACCGGGAACGGTTCAGAATATTGATAAAATGTCCACCCAGCCTTAAAAATGGAAACGTCGCAAAAGAACGGCCTGCTGCTCACCACGGACAAACTGGTGAAGGAGTATCGCGGACGGCGCGTGGTCAACGGCGTTTCGGTGGGCGTGGGCGCGGGCGAAATCGTCGGGCTGCTGGGCCCGAACGGCGCGGGCAAGACGACGACGTTCAACATGGTCGTCGGCGTGGTGAAGCCGGATGAAGGCGAGGTTTTTTTTCAGGACCACACCATCACCGCGATGCCGATGCACAAGCGCGCGCGGCTGGGCATCGGTTATCTCACGCAGGAGCCGTCCGTGTTCCGCAAGCTGTCCGTCGAGGAAAATATCCTGGCGATTTTGGAAACTTGCAAACTTTCAGGTGAGGAGCGCGCGGTGCGGTTGAAATATCTGCTCGACGAACTGGATTTGACGCCGATTGCGAAGAGCAAGGCGTATCAGTTGAGCGGCGGCGAAAAACGGCGGCTGGAAATCACCCGCGCGCTGGTGACGAGTCCGAAATTGCTGCTGCTCGACGAGCCGTTCAGCGGCATTGACCCGATTGCGGTTTATGAGGTGCAGAAAATCGTGCGCCGGTTGAAGGAGCGCGGGCTGGGCATTTTGATCACCGACCACAACGTGCGCGAAACCTTGAAGTTGATTGACCGCGGCTACATCATCCACAAAGGTCAGGTGCTGGTGGAAGGTTCGGCGGAATTTCTGGCAAACGATCCGAAGGCGCGGGAGATTTATTTAGGGCCGGAATTTAACCTGTAAATTTTATGGCGCAAACGTCCATCACGGTTGAACAATTTTTCAAGGAACATGGCGCGGCCCTGGAGATGCGGCAGCTCTCGGACGGCGTGGAGTTGAACCGCATCATCCGCGAGCCGACGGTCAACCGGCCCGGCCTGGCGTTGAGCGGCTTCACGCAGTATTTCGCCTACAAGCGCGTGCAGGTGTTTGGCAACGCGGAGGTTTATTATCTCCGGTCGCTGACCCACGAGCAGCGCGAATCGCGCTACGCGTATTTGTTCGCCTACAAGATTCCGTGCGTCGTCTTCAGCCGCGGCTTGAGGCCCGACAAGGAATTTCTCACCGCCGCCGAAAATGCGGGCGTGCCGGTCTTCCAAAGCCCGCTGGTCACGATGAATTTCATCAACAGCGCGACGCTTGAGCTGGAAACAATGTTCGCGCCACGCGGCACGGAAATCGGCAGCATGGTGGACATCCTCGGCGTCGGCGTGATCATCAAGGGCGAAAGCGGCATCGGCAAAAGCGAGGCGGTGCTCGCGCTGATCGAACGCGGCTACAGTCTCGTGTCCGACGACGTCACAAAGGTCACGCTCGTCGGCGGCCACCAGGTGATTGGCAACAGCGGCGAGCTGACCCGCAATCACATGGAGATCCGCGGCATCGGCATCATCAACGTCGCCGCCATGTTCGGCATCAAGAGCGTCCGCCGCGACAAGGCGCTCAACCTGATCGTCACGCTCAAGCAGTGGGACGAGGTGGCCGACGTGGAACGCCTCGGCCTGGAGCAGGAATTCATCAACGTCCTCGGCGTGGACATTCCGCACATCACGATTCCCGTGCGGCCCGGCCGCGACCTGGCGCGGCTGATCGAAGTCGCCGCGTATCAGACGAAATTGAAATTGTCCGGCTACAACGCCGCGCAGGAACTGAACGAACGACTGATCGCGCAGATGAATCCCGGCGGACCGCCGGCGGCGTAAAATAAAATGGCGTGTTCGCAAGACTTGATTTAGCTTGGCATGAGCAAAACGATGAGCGCAAAAAAATTAACGGACGCCGAGTGCTTCACCAAGGAACTGACCGTGGTCAACAAGCTCGGCATTCACGCGCGGCCCGCCGCGCTTTTCGTCAAGACCGCCAACCGGTTCGCCTGCGACATCTTCGTGGAAAAAGACGGCGAAAAGATCAACGGCAAGAGCATCATGGGCCTGATGATGCTTGCCGCCGGCCCCGGCAGCAAGCTGACCATCCTCGCCACCGGCGCTGACGCGCCCCAGGCAATCGCCGAGATTGAAGCGCTCGTGAAACGCAAGTTTGATGAGGAATGACGTCTTTTTCGATCTGAAATCTGTGATTTGAATTTTTCCGGCCTTCATCGAACAGCCGTCAGCGTTTCAACTTGAAACTTGCAGCCTGAAACTTGAAACTGGCGCATGGCTGCCGCTGAAATTGATGTCAAATACGTCGCGCATCTCGCACGCGTCGCGCTCACGCCCGACGAGGAAAAAAAACTCGCCGCGCAACTCGGCGGAATTCTCGGCTACATCGAAAAATTGAAGGAACTCGACGTGTCAAACGTCGAGCCGACCGCACACGCCGTCCCGCTGGTCAACGTCACGCGCGCCGACGAAATCCGCCCGTCGCTCCCGCACGACGACGCGCTGCGCAACGCACCGAGCCAGGCCAACGGTTTGTTCATCGTTCCCAAAATCGTGGAATAAATCATGCCCGACATCGGCAACTATACGGAACACACGACGCTGGTGCTGGGCGAGGCGGGCAAATATTTTGCCCTGCTGGTGTTTGCCGTCCTGGCCATCCGGCTCTGGCGGCGATGGACCAGAACTTCAGCCGCCGACAAGCTGAAGAGCCTGCTGCTGGCGTTCACGGCCACGGCCATCGCGGCGGCCATTGGATATTTTTCCATGTGTCAGAGTCTCGGCAAACTTTACTCCTATTACGGCATGGAGGCATTTCATGCCGGCCGGCTGTTGCAGGCGCTTTCGCTGTTTGAATCTTCCGGAAAATTCTGGAACAACCCGGATGCGGTGGGACAAAAAGGCGTCTGCCTGCTGCTGTCGGGGAATGCCCAGGCGGGATTGCCATTGATAGAAGCCGCCAAGGCGCGGCGCAATGGCACCGGCACCTCGTTCGAGAATTTTTACGAGGGCTTGTATTTCTTCACCCAGGGGCAAACGGCCAAAAGCATCCCGCTGCTGCAGGCCGCCTCCGCCGACCAGGCCTACCGTTGGGGCGTGGTCAAACTTTTTGCTGTTATGGAGCTGGAGGCAAATCAGCCTGACGAGGCGGCGGCGCAGATGAAGCCATTTATGGCGGCGGAAGTCACCGAAGTGGACCAGGCCTACATCGTCGCCTCGCTCAAGCTGGCCGATGGAAAAAAAGCCGAGGCGCAGGCGCTGCTGGACAAATTTGCCTCCGGCGATCTTTCGCCGATGTGGAAAACCCGGTTTGAAAAACTTCAGGCCCGGATTCAAAAATAATTTATGGCGCGAAACTGCATTTCCTTCATCCTGCGCTGTCGGCTCGAAGACGTCATCGCGACGGTTTTTTCGGCCACGCTTCTGATATTTTTTCTGACCACGAGCTATTTCAGCTCGTTTCAACTAAATGGCCACGACATCATCTTCATCCTGCTGCCCGTCGGCATCCTAGGCGTCAAGACCCTGCTGCACCTGCTCTTTTCAGCCGACGCCGACGCCGAAAAGCTGGACACCGGAAAATATCTCGCCACGTTTTTCCAGCCGTTGCTGAAAATTTTCCGCGACTGGTTTCCGTTCCTGCTGTTGAGCGCGTGTTATTATGCGCTTTATACGAACCTCATGCTGCGGGTGAATCCGCACACGGCCGACGGTGTTTTGTCGCGCATTGACGCCGCATTGCTCGGCAACCAGGCGTCCATCCTGCTCCAGGCGTGGATTCATCCCTGGCTGACCGATTTCTTCTACCTTGTTTATTTTTCCTACGTTTTTTCACTGCCGGCTGTCGCTTTGTTTCTCTATCTGACGAAGAAGGAAAAAATTTTCCGCCGCGTGATGATGGGTTATCTCACCTTAATGTTGATGGGCATCATGAGCTATCTCCTCGTTCCCGCCACCGGCCCGGAAAAATACTTCGCTAGCCAGTTCACCAGTGATTTGCAGGGCCGCGCGGTCAGCCAGGGCGTATCCTACATCATCAATGCCGGACGGGTGGGCTATGACTGTTTCCCCTCGTTGCACGTCGGCATTCCGCTGCTGCTGTCATTTTATCTGCGCGATTACCGGAAAATATTGTTTTTCCCGGCTTTAGGTTATGTCGGGCTGATGTGCGGTGCCACGATTTATCTGCGTTACCACTATGTCACAGACGTCATCGCCTCGTTTTTTTACGCGCCGGTGGCCTACTGGCTGAACGATTTTCTGCTGGCGCGCTGGCCGGGCGAACGGATTATCATCGCCTCGGTCAAACATCCCGGGCCGGAACCGACCTGCTGAACATGCTCAATCAATTCACCATCTCCGAACTCACAGCCAAGCTGGCTGGGCGCGAAACTTCCGCGCGCGAAATAACACAGTCGTGCCTCGACCAGATCGCCCGCGTGGATGGCCAGATCCATTCCTTCATCAGCCACGACGCCGGCGACGCGCTGGCGCAGGCCGACGCGGCGGACAAATTGATTTCTCAAGGTGGCGGCGGTGCCGCCCGCCCGCTGCTCGGAATTCCCATTGCGGTCAAAGATGTGCTCGCCGTCAAGAACCAGCCGCTGAACTGCGGATCAAAGATTCTCGGCGAATTTTTTTCGCCTTATGACGCGACGGTAATTGAAAAACTCAAGGCGGCCGGCGCGATTGTTTTTGGCCGGCTGAACATGGACGAATTTGCGATGGGCAGCTCGACGGAAAATTCAGCGTTCGGCGCCACGCGAAATCCGTGGGACGTTACCCGGATTCCCGGCGGTTCATCCGGCGGCTCGGCGGCGGCGGTCGCGGCCGACGAATGCATCGCGTCGCTCGGCTCGGACACCGGTGGCTCCATCCGCCAGCCGGCGGCGCTCTGCGGCTGCGTCGGCCTGAAGCCGACTTACGGGCGCATTTCGCGTTATGGCCTCGTCGCATTCGCCAGTTCGCTGGACCAGATCGGACCGTTCACGAAAACGGTTTCCGACGCGGCGACGCTGCTGGGAGTTTTGAGCGGCGTGGATCCGCACGATTCCACCAGTGTGCCGGTGCCGGTGCCAAATTATTCCGCCGCGTTGGACGGAAAAATCAAAGGATTGAAACTCGGCCTGCCGAACGAATACATGATCGGCGGGCTTGACCCGGAAGTGAAAGCCGCCGTGGACGCCGCCGTGAAGCAGTATGAAAAACTCGGCACGGAGATCGTGGAGATTTCCCTGGCGCACACGGACTATGCCGTCGCGACCTATTATATCATCGCCACCGCCGAGGCGTCGGCGAATCTCGCGCGATTCGACGGCATCCGCTACGGCGCGCGCGTGGACGGCGCAGACCCGATTGAACTTTATTCCAAGACGCGTGGTTCCGGTTTTGGCCCGGAGGTTAAGCGAAGAATCATCCTTGGCACCTACGTTTTGAGCAGCGGCTATTACGACGCGTATTATCTGCGCGCGCAAAAAGTCCGCACGCTCATCCGCAACGATTTTCTGAAGGCGTTTGAAACCGTGGATGCCATCGTCACGCCAACCACGCCGACAGCAGCCTTCAAGATCGGTGAAAAATCCGACGACCCGTTGCAGATGTATTTGTCGGACATCTTCACCATTTCCTGCAACCTGGCGGGAATTTGCGGAATAAGCCTTCCGTGCGGTTTCACGAAAAACCCAAAGCTGCCCATCGGCCTGCAACTGCTTGGCAAACCGTTTGGCGAGGAGACATTGCTGAAACTTGCTCACGCCTACGAGCAGAGCACCGGCTGGCACAAGGAAAAGCCGCCGCTGACCTGGGTTTGAACCAATTTTGGACTTGCGTTACAAGTAACCTGATGGTTACTTATACCGGACGCATGGCCAGACCTGCCAAAACTGAAAACGGCGCGAAGCGCAATCCGGAACGGACGCGCGAGCGCATCCTGTGCGCCGCACTGAAGGAATTTGCCGCGCACGGCTTCGCCGGCGCGCGGGTGGATGCGATTGCGTGCCGGGCCGCAATTAACAAGCGGATGCTCTACCATTACTTCGGCGACAAGGAGGATTTGTTCAAGGCGGTGTTGCGCCGGAAAATTACCGAGCGGCAGGCGTGGGCGGAAAGCTTGTCGGGTGATCCGGCGGAGAGCCTGCCCTTCTGGTTCGAGGCTGCGTGCAAAGATCTGGACTGGGTCCGCATGCTGGAATGGGAGGCCTTGCAGGACGCGGATAAAAAGCTGATTGACGCCAAACAACGGCGCGCGGCGGTGACGAGCGGGTTGAAACGCATCCGGCAGCGGCAGGCGCGCGGCCAGATTTCCAGCGACCTGGACCCGCGTCATGTGATGCTGACCATGCGGTCGCTGACGATGTTTCCGGCGGCATTCCCGCAACAGACGAAATTGATCATGGGCCGGCCGGTTTCCGATGCAAAATTCCTGCGCGACCGCGTGGCGTTTTTGAAAAAATTTGCGGTGGCCTTTCAACCGACGGGTAGCTTCCGTAAAAGTTCACCTTTGAAGTAATAATGAGCGCATGAAAAATGTCTTTGGTTTTCTAAGTTTCGATTTTATGGCGACCGCGCTGGCGGTGGTGGTTTTGGCGGGCGGTTGTTCACGCGACAACGGCCCAAAAGCTGTCGCCGGTGTGCCGGTGCTCGTGGCGCAGGCGGTTGCGACCAACCTGCCGGTGCGGATTGACCCGCCGCCGGTCGGCCATGTGATGCCCGTTTCAACGGTGACCATTCACTCGCAAATCGGCGGCATCATCAGCGAAGTGCATTTCAAGGAAGGCCAGGAAGTCAAAAAGGGCGATCTGCTGTTCACGATTGACCCGCGCCCGATGCAGGCGGCGCTGGCGCGCGACAAGGCGCAGTTGGAAAACGCAAAAATCCAGTTTGACCGTGAGCAAAAATTGTTCGACCAGAAACTGGTTTCGCAGGATGAATTCGACACCAGCAAGTCCGCCCGTGACACGCTCGCAGCGACGGTTCAATCAGACGAATTGAATCTGGAGTTCACCGCGATCCGTGCGCCGTTTGACGGCGTGACTGGCAGCCTGCAATTTCACGAGGGCAACGTCGTCAAGGCGCCCGACGACACGCTGCTGACCGTAAATCAGATCCGTCCGATTTACGTCGCGTTCGCCGTGCCGGAGCAATATCTGCCGGAAATTCAAAAGCAGATGGTCGGCGATCCGCTGTCCGTGACGGCGACGTATGAAAATTTGGACGGCCCGCCGCCGGAGGGCAAATTGACCTTCATTGACAACACGGTGGACGCGACGACCGGCACGATTTTGCTGAAGGCGACATTTCCCAACGAGGACAACGCGCTCTGGCCGGGACAGTTTGTGCAGGTGACGCTGACGCTCTCGGAGCTGATGAACGCGGTGGTCGTGCCTTCGCAGGCAGTGCAGACCGGACAAAACGGCCAGTTCATTTACATCGTGAAGCCGGACCAGACGGTGGAAGAACGCACCGTGAAAACTGGCATTGCGTTTGACGGCGAGACCGTGATCCAAAGTGGATTGCAAGCCGGTGAGACGGTCGTAACGGACGGACAGTTGCGGCTCGCGCCGGGCGTCATGGTGGACGTCAAAAGTTCCATCCAGCCGGCGGTGGCCGCATCCACCACCAACGCGCCATGAGCGTTCCCGAACTGTTCATCCGCCGGCCCGTGATGACCACGCTGGTCATGTCGGGCATTTTGTTGTTCGGCCTGATCGGCTACTCGACTTTGCCGGTGAGCGATCTGCCGAGCGTGGATTATCCGACGATTCAAGTGTCGGCAAATCTTCCCGGCGCGAGTCCCGAAACGATGGCTTCGTCCGTGGCGACGCCGCTGGAAAAACAATTTTCAATCATCGCCGGCGTGGATTCAATGTCCTCGATCAGCGCGCAGGGGCTGGCGCAAATCACTATTCAATTCTCGCTGGAACGCAACATTGACGCGGCGGCGGCGGACGTGCAGGCGGCCATCACGCGCGCAACAAAGCAACTGCCGCCCAATTTGCCCAGCCCGCCGACCTACCAGAAAGTCAATCCCGCCGACCAGCCGGTCGTTTATCTGGCGATGTCGTCGCCGACGCTGCCGCTCTCGACGGTGGACGATTACGCGGAAAACATGCTCGCCCAGCGCATCTCGATGGTGAACGGCGTGGCGCAGGTTTCAGTTTTCGGTTCACAGCAATACGCCGTCCGCGTGCAAGTGGATCCGAACAAGCTCGCGGCCTATGGTCTCGGCATTGACCAGGTGGAGCAGGCGGTTGAGGCGGGCAACGTCAACCAGCCGCTCGGCACGCTCTACGGCAAGCATCAGGCGTTCACCGTGCAGGCCAACGGCCAGTTGCGGACGGCGGCGGATTTCCGGCCGATGATTGTCGCCTATCGCAACGGCAATCCCGTGCGCCTGCAGGAATTGGGGAACGTGTCCGACAGCGTCCAGAACAACAAGGTGGCCAGCTGGTATGACAACACGCGCGCCATCGTGCTGGCCGTGCAGCGCCAGCCGGGCGCAAACACGGTTGAGGTCGTGGACAACATCAAAAAATTGCTGCCCCAGTTCCGCGAACAGATTCCGGCGGCCGTCCACCTGGACATCCTGTTCGACCGCTCACAGAGCATCCGCAAATCCGTGTCCGACGTGGAACACACGCTGATGCTGACCGTGTTTCTGGTGGTGATGGTCATTTTCATTTTCCTGCGAAATTTATCCGCGACCATCATTCCGAGCCTGGCTTTGCCGATGTCCATCATCGGCACCTTCGCGGCGATGTCGCTGCTCGGTTACAGCCTCGACAACCTGTCGCTGATGGCGCTGACGTTGTGCGTCGGCTTCGTGGTGGACGACGCGATCGTGATGCTCGAGAACATAGTGCGTCACATGGAAAACGGCGAGCCGCCGATGCAGGCCGCGCTGAACGGCTCTAAGGAAATTGGCTTCACGATCATTTCCATGACGCTGTCGCTTTCGGCGGTGTTCATTCCGGTTTTGTTCATGAGCGGCCTTCTCGGACGTTTGCTGC
The DNA here is from genome assembly GCA_964538105.1 of uncultured Bifidobacteriaceae bacterium. Lineage (GTDB taxonomy): Bacteria > Verrucomicrobiota > Verrucomicrobiia > Limisphaerales > UBA11358 > UBA11358. The sequence continues at coordinate 864 of CAZIFP010000058.1, read as the reverse complement.
ATGAATTTGCTGTGACGATTGTGGTCGCGGTGCTGGTGTCCGGTTTTGTCTCGCTGACGCTGACGCCGATGATGTGCAGCCGGTTTGTGCGCGCGGCGCACGGTCAGGAGCATGGACAGATTTACAATTTTTTTGAGCGGTTCTTCGACGCCGTGCTCCATGGCTACGACCGCTCCTTGCAGGCCGTCATGCGGCATCGCCGCGCGACGATGCTCGTGTCGCTGGCGGTTTTCGTGGCGACGCTGTTTTTATTCTACGTCATTCCCAAGGGGTTTTTCCCGGATGAGGACACCGGCCAGATTTTCGCCATCACCGAGGCGGCGCAGGACACTTCGTTCGACGCGATGAAGGCGCATCAGATGGCCGCCGCCAAAATCGTCGCCGCCGATCCGAATGTGGACAACTTCATGTCCGCCATCGGCGCGGGCGGCTCGTCGGCCAGCCTCAACAACGGCCGCATGTTCATGCGTTTGAAGGACCGCTCCGAACGCAAATTGAGCGCGAACGAAATCATCCAGGAGCTGCGCCCGAAGCTGGCGGAAATTCCCGGCATCAAGGTTTACATGCAAAACCCGCCGCTCATCCGGGTCGGCGGCAACCTGACCAAGTCGCTGTATCAATACAGCCTGCAGGACACCGACACGAAGGAGCTGTTTCACTGGACGCCGCTGCTGATGCAAAAAATTTCGGAGCAGAAGGACATTTTTCAGGACGTGACCAGCGATTTGCAGATCGCCAACCCGCAGGTCACGGTCGAGATCAACCGCGACAAGGCAGCCGCGCTCGGTGTCACGGCGGAGCAAATCGAGAACGCGCTTTACGACGCCTACGGCGAACGCCAGTCGTCCACGATTTACGGCGACG
>CAZIFP010000057.1:0-13240 GCA_964538105.1 uncultured Bifidobacteriaceae bacterium | reverse complement strand
ATTCTTGTGAATACTGACAAGCACGGATTGGCATTGCAGGGCTACGACCCAGTGGCCTTTTTCACCGACCATAAGCCGGTCAAAGGAAAGGCGGACTTGCAAAGCAATTATCACGACGGCACTTATTGGTTCGCCTCTGCCGGACACAAAGCGTTGTTCGATGCAAATCCCAAAAAATACGAACCAGCTTTCGGCGGCTATTGCGCCTATGGCGTTTCACGCAACAAACTCGTCGAGATTGACATCGATGCCTTCCAGATCGTGGACGGTCGGCTATGCTGAAGTTCTCGCCAATCGCAGAGGAGGCACTGACGGATGCGCTGGATGCACACCTGATTGTATTCACAGGTCACGGTGCTCTGTCATTTCCATTATGGCTACGTCGCTGGGTCGAACATTGGGCCAAATGCCGGCAGATTGTGGACGCTGCGCTTGCGGTGTTTTGCGAAGAAAGTGCCGATGCGCTCTCAATGCCGGAAATACTCGAACTATCGCACTTCGCAGCGCGCAACGGCCTGAATTTTATTTTTGGTGACAACATGGTAATCGTCCAATCTTCAACCGAAGGGAGGCCATTTTTTATCGAAGACAGTTTGCGGGAACGCGAGCTGGTCGTGGCTGGAGCATCACCGAATGAGTTGCATCATCGCCGTTAAGTTTTTGAACGTTGCAAAAAAATTTCCGAATAGGGTATACGGATTTATTTGTCGCGCACAAGCCGGATGCTGTCGCCGTAAAGTTTGCTTACCGGGTGAAATCGGATTTGGTTATCTTCAACGCGCAGGTAAAATTTCCATGCTTCCTGCTCGTCGGCGGCAGTCGCAGTCCAGAAACCGGTCTGCTTGCCTGTGCGCCGGAAGGTGTTGTCCTCCGGTTCAAGGAATCCGGCGTAAAGCGCGTCAAAGCCCGTCTTGCCGCCAATCTTCAACATCGCCCCACCACTCTCGCACCCGCCCACTTCGGCGATCAATGCTTCGACGTCCTCTTTTGTCGGCAACCTCCATCCAGAAATAAGTGACGCAATTTCCAAAGCCATGTCGTAAGTGTAAAGCCTTCCATATTTGCCGGCCAGACTGTCATCACCATTCGGCGACCAGCTTCCGGGCCACAGAAAGTCCAGGTTATCAACCGTCCATTCCTGATGACCAATGACAACGGTTCGGACGCCAGATAAATCAATCTTGTGAGGTCGCCAGTCCATGCGCCGGGCCTAATGATGCGATAATAGCCGTGGCAAAAATCATCAGTATTTTCTTTCAATGAATTTTTGACTCCGTTTCGCACGAATCACGGTTTTCCACCAAAGGTAGAGTAATCGTCCACATCGAGGTAATCAAACCAACCCTTGATGTCTACCCGATGCGCCGCTTTGGCTTCGACGACACGTTCATTAAAATGCACCCGCATTTCGTTGCCCGACGGATAAGATTGATCCTGCATGGCGCTCCACTGTGAGATTTCCATGTCGCTGCGTTTTTGAGGGGCGTTGGCAGCAATCCAAGCCATAATTTCTGCGTCACTCAAACCTTTTGCGACCTCCGCTTTGATGGCTTCAGGGTCAATTCCGGTAAACTGGAGAAACCGCTGGTCGAGCGGGCAATTGAAATGGTATTCACCGTTTTTTCCGGCGATGGTCGCGCGGCATTTATCGAGCATTCGCGGCACGATGACATAGCCGCCGAGACGGATGCGCGGGCTGCGCGGTGGATTTTGGGTCAGGTCGGGAGTTGAATAATTCATATTATGTTTTCAGCAAAAATCCCGCTTCATGCGGGATTTTCAAAACAATACAGACCTGTCTCTCTCGTGTCAACTAAAAATAGACAGGCCTGTCTTTTTTTTGATAAGCTACTTGGGCGTGGGCATGAAAATCAAACAAAGAAACATTGCCGATTTGCAAACAGCGAAGCTGGCCGACCTTTCGCCGCGCGACCGAGTGCTGCGAACGGCGCTTGATTTATTCTACGAGCATGGCGTGCATTCGGTGGGAATTGACCGCATCATTGCCGAAAGCGGCGTGGCCAAAATGACTTTCTACCGGCACTTTCCCTCCAAAGCGCGGCTCATCGCCGAATACCTGGCCTATAAAGATCGGGACTGGCAGCAATTGATCGCCCGTTTCACCGGAGACGAATCGAAACCCGCGCTTGAACGATTGCTGGCGATTTTCGACGCGCTGGCGGTCAGCATTTTGCATCCGGGATTTCGCGGCTGCCCGTTCATCAGGAGCATGGCTGAATTTGGCCCGGAACAGGACGAGCCGGAGGTGAGGCAAATGATTGTCGCGCACTTTGCCGGCATGGAAAAATTCGTGACCGGATTGGTCAAACAAATCAGGCCCAGAGATTCAAAAAAATTCGTCCACCCGATCTTGTCAATTATTACCGGAACTGTCGTCATCGCCCAAGCCAGCGGACGCACGGATGTCGCCGCCAAAAACAAGGAATTGGTGAAACAGCTTTTGACTTTGTAAAGGCTGAATCGATATTTAGGCGGTGAAAACAAAATTGGATTTCATTTTGTTTTAGACAACGGCCTATCGCCCCATTCACAGGTTGTTTTAGTTTATCCCAGTCATTCAATCATTTCGCGCAAGGAAGCAATCTCGCGGATCAGACTCGGTGTTCCGTTCTTCATCTGCCCTTTTTCAGCGCGTGAAAAACGACCAGCACCGCTGCGACCGGTATGAAGATTGGCGTCAGCACAGCGGTCAATACGGCAAATCCCGCCCTGACCGGACGGCTGGATTCATCTGGCAAATTCTGAAATTTTTGCCGACTCGAAAACGGCCCGAACCACAGTTTCAAATACAGCCGCAATGATTCGCGATAACGTGTGCCAAAAACATTTCCGCCATTCGCCGGTGCTGGCGAAGCGTCAAAATTAAAATCGTGAAACTCGGTTTTGATGCGGCCAAAGTTTTCGTAGGTTTCGGAACTGGATTTGAACATCATCGTTTCGGGGAATTGCAGATCCCTTCGGGCGGCTTCGGTCAACAACAGATAATGCGCAGCCGGGACGGAATTTTTCAGCAGCCGGTGGACGATGATGACATCCGTGCCGGCCAGTTCATTGAAATGCAGGATGCGGTGAAACAAAACCTCGCCGCTGTGGACGATGATTTTGAGCCGGAGTTTTTCGAGGTGCGTGCAGGCATGGCAGGTGCAGGTGTTGGAGCGGCCGAGTTCGGATAGTTTTTCGCGGAAACGCCCAAAAAAGTCCAGCAACTTGCGGCTGACGTCCGCGCGGGTTTCCAGCCAGCGCGCGGTGTCCTTGGGCTTGCGACAAAAAAGAAAAATTGCGTCACCTTCCAGTTTCGCCACTTCGAGCGGCGCTTCAACCTGTTGAATGATACTCTCGACGAGTTCGGTAATGAGGGTCTGACTATGCGCGAGCGTTTTGGCGGTCGCGGTCATGTAACGCGTGTAACCGCTAATGTCCGCGATGACGAGCAGCACCGGTTCGGGCGAGTCGGCATGTGGATTCATGCAGTTTAATTCCGCAGATAATGGCAGTTGTAGCCGCCAGGATTTTTCTGCAAATAATCCTGATGATATTCTTCCGCCGGATAAAACACGGATGCCTTGGTAATTTCCGTGACGATAGGCCGTTTCCATTTCCCGGATTTGTCCACCTGCGACTTGACCCGTTCGGCAATTTGCTTTTGTTCGTCACTGGTATAGAAAATGGCAGAACGGTATTGCGAACCGATGTCATTTTCCTGCTGATCAAGCGTGGTTGGATCGTGCATACGGAAAAAGAAGCCCAGCAACTGTTCGTAGCTCAATTTGGATGGATCGAACACAACTTGAACTGCTTCCGCGTGGCCGGTGGTATGCGAACAAACCATTTCATAAGTTGGATTCGGCACGGTGCCACCCGTGTAACCGACGGTTGATTTGATGACGCCGGGAATCTGGCGGATGATTTCCTGCATACCCCAAAAGCATCCGCCCGCTAAAATCGCAGTCTCGGTCTTGGGCAACGGTTTGATCAAGCCTGCGTTCACAAACGGCGCAAGCTGGTCGGCATAACCCGCCGACGCCATTTCTGCCAACGGGATAAATTTCAGCGATGCAGAGTTGATGCAATAACGCAGATGAGTCGGACCGGGACCGTCGTCAAAAACGTGACCTAAATGTGAATCAGCAGTAGCCGAACGCACCTCGGTCCGGTCTATGCCAAAAGAATTGTCACTTTTTTCGACAACTTCTTTGTCGTCAACCGGCTTGGAAAAACTAGGCCAACCGCACCCGGAATCAAACTTGTCCAGTGAACTGAACAGCGGTTTGCCGGACACAACATCCACATAAATGCCCGGTGCGTGGCTGTCCCAATAGGCGTTCGCAAATGGTGGCTCCGTGGCGGCTTCTTGGGTAACGCGATACTGCATTGGGTCGAGCTTTTGTTTGCGCTCGGCGACCGGAATGGGCTTGAAATTATTTATGGCAAAATCAGTTGAAGAGACATTTGCACGCGTGTTTTTGCCTGGGGAACAACCCGTGAGAACGAGAGACAAAATCAATGCAACCGCACTGCACAGCCCAAAAAAGCAACGTTTCATGCTTATACGTCGTGGCGCGGTGATGTTTCCTTACAATTGTTTGATCACGCCCATCGCTGAACATAAGGATGTAAGGATTTGTATGGCTCGACGACTCATGTGTATGCAAAACATAAAAAACGTTGGCATTGCCTTTTCAATCGCAGCCATTTCGGTCGCCGCAGTATGCTTGAGTCAAAACCGTTCAGTTGCAAGTGACGCAAATCCGATTGAAAAGGCTTCGCCCGCACCTGGTTGGGAACTTCAGGATTTGGATGGCAAAACCGTTCGGCTCTCCGACTTCAAAGGCAAGGTCGTCATTCTGGATTTTTGGGCTACTTGGTGTCCGCCCTGTCGCGCGGAAATTCCAGGTTTTATTGAATTGCAGAAAAAATATCAGGCGCAGGGACTCGCAATCGTGGGTGTATCAGTGGATCAAGCAAGTTCGGACACAGTAAGCTGAATGGAGCGGGCGAAGGGAATCGAACCCTCGTTGCGAGCTGGTGGAAGCCAATGTGTTTTATGGCTTCGACCAACCCCAGTTCTGCCACTGAACTACAGGCCCGGATGAATTGATTGCCCATATTAAAGCCATTGCGCGGCCAGACCTTCCGACCGGGCACTGCTTGCGCAGGGCCAGACCTTCCGTTCGGGAACCAATTTAATCCTGCCAGAGTGCGGCGGATGGCGGCGGGTGTGGTCGGTTCCGCTGTCGCGGTTGACATCCATATTCCGGCGCGACCTGCTTTTTAGAACCGTCGAATATGAAGCATTATTACCATGCGGTGCGGAACACCCCGACGAGACGGGTGTGGCTCACCCTTTGAATTTGTTGCGAAGCTTTTCATCTTCGCGCATTTTCAAGTCCACCAGCAGGGAGGTGCGGTCAGCTTCTTTTTTGGACTTGTGAACGGGATTGGCATCAATGCGCTGCATCATTTTCATTTTGTTTGTGCAGTAGAGCAGCGCGGTTTCATCAGTGATCAATTCCTGTTCGTAAGCCTTGAAGAGGGATTGTTCAAAACTGTGCCAGCCGTAGGGACTGCCGGCCTCAATGATGTCATCCAGACGGCGGCTCTCGTTTTCGCCCAGTAAAATGGCCTCGCGGGTGCGCAGGCTGCTCCCCATCATTTCCGTGGCCAGAAACCTGCCGCCCGAACACGTTGGAACAAGCCGCTGGCTGATGACGTAACGCATCGAACCCGCCAGCCGTTCGCGCACCTGGGTTTCCTCATCCGAGCCGAACATGCCGATGATGCGGTTGATTGTCGTCGCGGCGCTGGTGGTGTGCAGCGTGCTGAAAACCAGATGACCGGTTTCGCCGGCGTTGAGCACAATCTCCATCGTTTCGCGGTCGCGGATTTCGCCGATAAAAATGATTTTGGGCGCCTCCCGCATGGCGGCCCGCATGCCTTTTTGAAAACTGAAAAAATCGGTCCCCAGTTCCCGCTGGCTGAACGAGGACTTGATGGGCGTCAACACAAACTCAATCGGATCCTCCAGCGTGAGGATATGGATGTTCCGGGTCTTGTTGATTTCATTCAGCATGGCGGCGATGGTGGTCGTCTTGCCCATGCCCGTGCCGCCGGTCACAAAGATGATGCCGTTGATTTCCTTGATGATTTCCCGGAATGTCGGGCCCAGGTTGAGCGCATCAAAGGTTGGAATTAGCGGCTTGAGATGGCGCATCACCATCGTGTAATTTCCTCCGTTCTGATAGTAAATGTTGACGCGAAACCGGCAGGAGTTTTTAAGGGTATAACCGCAGTCGCACGAGCCATGTTCCTTCAAATCCGCCAGCAGCCGCGGGTTGTTGTTGATGATGACACTGGCCAGGCTCTCGATGCGTTCACTGGTGAGTTTGGGATCAGACAGCTCGTGGACAAACGGCTGGAGCTCGCCTTGAACCTCCACCTGCATCGGCCTGCCGGGAATGAAAAACAGATCCGAAATGCCTTCGGCATATTGCACCATCGCATCCAGCAATCTATCGAGTTCCTCTTTATTCATAACCGTGGCTTGACATTATGTTTTTCAAATTTCCTTGTCCATCCCAAACAGAATTGAAATCAACCGGATTCGTTTCCGGTAGAAAAGCCAGAACGCGCGCCAGCGCCCGCTCGTTGCCGAAGAAGTTCTCGCGCGCAATGTTTTCGTGATACTGGCCAAGCGATCCGAGAAATTCTTGCATCTTCACCGGAAAATCCAGCAGGTCGTCGCACATCTAGCCGTAGCCTAGGTCGTCGAGATAGCGCGCGTTGAGCCACTGCTCGAACTGCCACGCAACCGGCAGTGAGAAGACCGGTTTGCCCAGATACAGCGCCTCGCTCATCAGGGTGTAACCGCCGTTGGTGAATACCCATGATGCGTTGCCGACCTCCTCGATGAACCGCTCGTCCGCCCGCGGATAATAGCTGATGTTGCCATCGGTGCCTTCTCGCTCTTCATAGGCGAAGACTTTGAAGTGAAACGGCAGCGCGTGGAGCAACGCCGGCAATTGCGTGAACGAATTGCTCGTCTGATAGACCACCACATGGCCGTCGTCGCGTGGGACGATGTCCAATACTTTCTGGCGGAGGACGGGCGGAAAAAGTTCGACGTCCGTGCCGGATGGCAATGGCGGATAATAGAACGACGTGGCAAAGTGCGCTTCCGTGTGATAATCAGTCAACCAGACCACCGAGCGCGCGGCGACAGCGGGAATCTGCTGGTCCCACGGCAGCGCGGGGCGCGCGAAAGGAATGACGCCCTGATGATCCAGACTATGCAGCGCAGACCGGCCAGTTCGGCGGCGCGTGGCAGAAACGGCTCGAAGTCTGTGATGGCCAGATGCGGCTGCCAGTCTTCAATCAACTTCACGATATTGCGGATGATGCGGCGGCGCTGGCTGACCAGCGGCAGGTTGCCCCAAAAACTGGCGAGGAGTTCCACGCGGTTGTTCTGATAAACAAACGTGAACCCGGGAATTTCCTGAACATCCGGCAGGCGTGGTTGCAATACCTTGAACGCCTTGTGGCTGGCCAGAATTTTTACTTCATGGCCGAGTTTGGCGAGCGCGCGCGTGATGGTGAGCACGCGCGATGAATGTCCCTGGCCTTCACCGCAGCAGCTATAGAGGATGCGCGCCATTTGACGCGGCTCATTCTTGACCAGCGCCGGTCAGGATGCAAATGACAGTTTGGTGACAAATCAGCGGTGCGGATGATTGCATCACGCCTGCCCCGGCCTCTGGTGTCTGCTGCGATTCCAAGACACTAATTGGACTCGGTCGCGCCACTCGCTTGGCCTCCAGCCTTCATCCTACAATGCAGGATTAATTCCTTTCGCCTTTTCCAGAACTGCTCAAGTGAATCCGTGAAAATTCGTGAAATTCATGTCACCCATTGGCGTAGCAGGTGTCGCTCACGGCAGACGCAGCCGGAAAAACGCGGTGCGATTCGTTGTTATAAAACCGGCCGCATAATCTTCGCCCACCGTGCGCGGCGGGATGGCTTGGGGAATCCAACTGGCGGATGCCGCCAGTGTGTTGGTGGATTCGAGCAGATATTCGCTGGCCACCGGCGTCCAGGAGAAGGCGAGGTTGCCGGCATTGGTCGGGATGAGGTTCAGTGTCGGTGGATTGGTGGACATGTATTCCTCATAGGCCAGCCCGGTGTTGGTGTAGGTGCCGGCGGTGACGGCGGCGATGGAGTTGCCGTATTCCGTGTTGTTCAACAACGTGCCGGCCTGGTTGGCGGTGAGGCCGGTCAGCAGCGGTTGCACGTTGGTGTAGTCGAGGTAGGCAAAAAAATAATCCGTGAAGAACGGGTCAATGAACTCGTATTGCTTGTAGTGCGCGAGCTTGACCATGCAGAGCAGCATCTCGCGGTCGAGCGGCGACCAGAAGCTGTAGGCGTTGCGACCTTCAAACACCTGCTGGCTGGGCGGGCTGGCCAGTTCGCTGTCGCGTTCCTTCTGGATCCAAAACTCGCCCATGCCGACCTTCATGCCGCGGGAATGGGCGGCATCGGCCATTTGAATCGTGCGCTGGAGAAAATCCTGAACCACGCCGGAATTGGTGGTGCGGTTTATGGGATAAACATGCACGTCGAGGATGTCGAGCGGCAGGTTGACGAAATTGGTGAGGTAAGTGTCAAAGCTCGGCTGCCAGGTGCCCATGCCCGCACCGACCAGCGTGGTGTTTGTGCGCAGGCCGGCGTTATGCAAATCGTTCAGGAAACCCATCAGCATGTTGGTGTCGGTCACCGGGTCGTTGAGTTGTGAACTCAAGTTGGCGGTCAGGTTGTCCACCTCGGTGATGGGTTCGGATTGCAGCATCAGCACGTCGGGCTTGAGCGCGCGGGCGATGGTCTGGATTTGCGCGCTGCGACCGTTGGTGTATTGCGCGAAGGTGAGCGAGGCGTAGTAGTTGCTGATGGCGGGAATCAGGAACGGAAACAGGTTTTGCGTGGGGATGATGATTTTCATGTTCCGCTGGCGGACCTGATAAACCAGGTTGCTGGCGAAGTTCAGCATGTTCGTGTAGCCCGCCGGATAATTCTGCCCGACGGGCGAATCAAAGAACGGCTCGTAAAGGTAGGGAAAATTGAGGGAGCATTTGACGGTCTTGATGCCCATCTGTTGCAGGCGGTTCAAATAGGGGATGACGGAGTAATCGAGGTAATTGACGTTGCTGATGGCCGCGCCCTCGCCGCCGTCGGTGGCGGGCAGAATCACGGCGGCGAACTGGGTATTGGTGTAAAAGGTGCCGTCCCAACCGGCATCTAGCGTGGCCTCGAAGTTGGTGAGGTCGGCCTGCATCACCGGATACAGGTCGGCAAACTCCGGCGGCACTTGTGCGAACGCCGGCACCACGCCGCCGAGCAAACCCAGGCAGCAAAGCAGGGATTTCAGCAAGCTACGGATTTTCATCGGTCCACCTTGGCGGGAGAATATAAACGGGATGCTGATTTGCGCAAGGGGTCGAAGGTTAAATAGCGCAGTGCCCAGACCATTAATTCACGCCGGCTTCCGCCTTCATCGGATTTCTGCGAGACAAGCCGGCCTCTGGCGTCTGCCGTGAATTTGCCGGCACGTCAGCCATTAAATCGCATTCGTCAAAAGGGATGTTGATTGGCGCGGCGCGGCGCGGCGCGAACGTTTTCCCCCGGCAGATTCCAGGTGAAATGGCAGTGGTCGCAATAACATTCATGGCCAATCACGCGAAAGATGATTCCCAGATGCAGCAGGATGGTCGGCAGCAGAAATTTGCGCGTCATTTGCGGATAGGAAATGTGCCGCGAACCGCAGGAAGGACAGCGGATGGCCGGTTGCAGGGCGTCCGGCGCGGTGGCAGCCAGGAACTCATCCGCAGCCTTGGCGTCAGCCTGCCGGATCTGCACCCGAAAGGTCATGCGTGGCGGACGCAAAAACAGGAAATGCCGGAAGAGTTTGTCATCGTAAGTGCGCGCAGCAAACCCCTGTTTCGTCAAAAGCGTTTCGAGATCCTTCCCGGCGGTCAAATTTTCAAACACCGCCACATCGGCCCAGGATGAACGAATTGAGAACGTATTCATGACTGTTCGTTTCTACCATGCCGCAAGATTGAATTCATCTTCAGCAGTTTGACTATAATAAGAAACACGGTCGTCCCATGTGTTCCTGCGAAACTCCGCAGGACTTCAGCTCCGGGTTGCCCACGAGTTGTTCAATGACCTTGATCGTGGTCCTGGTCGTGACCATGGTCGTCGTGCCGTGGCATTTCATGCCCCTGCGCATCGCGACGGTAGTTTACATTGCGAATGGCGTGGTCGTGCCAGTCAGCATGGGATCTTTCGTAGTCATGCCAGCGCGCCAGCCGGGGCCCGTCGCAAACCAGCCAGACATTGCCGGGACCCAGATAGTAAAATTGGGCGCCGACCATGCCGACATATTCATGGCCGTCCCAGCAGTAAGCATCAGGAACCGGCCCCACCGTCACCGTGACTGCGGGCGTTTGGACTGTAATGACGGGTGCGGGAACCTGAACCGTCACCACAGGCCCTGACATTGACGTCCAAGCCACCAGGCTTGAAACACCCATTACAATTGCGATTTTTTTTGTAGCATTCATGACTCCAATCAATGCTTACCATGTGCCGCCAATGTGAACCGCTGTTTTGTGCATAAATACGAGATGGTCGGTCATTGGCTCGAATGCGATATGCAATTTAACACAACAAATCTTTGCATTTTACAACGTGAAGCTTTTTTGCCGGCAACCCCCCTCAAACTCGACGTTCCAACCGGCCGGCATTTGGGGCTTTCAGCAATTTGTTTTCATCTTTCTTCAACGCCCTCTTTACTTTCAGGCTGCTTTGGCCGTAAAACATCAGCAGCCAACCAATGAAAACCCGCTTGTTCTAAAATGGAACCTTTCAAAATCATCCTGATGGTTTTCGTCCTGACTTATATCGGGATCGCGATTGGACATATTCCCGGATTGAAGGTTAATCGTGCCGGCATTGCCTTGTTGGGGGCAATTGGAATGATGATCTTTGGTGGTGTCACCACGGCCGATGCCGTTTCCTATGTCAACTGGCCGACGGTTTGCCTGCTCTTTGGATTTTTTGTCATTTCCGCCCAGCTTCGCCTGTCTGGATTTTATGACAATATAGCAGTGGGGCTTGCCAATCAGCTGGCCCATCCCGCCCGGTTTCTTTTCATTCTGATGCTGGTCGCCGGCGGGCTGTCCGCCATTTTGAACCACGACATCGTCTGTTTCGTATTTGCCCCGGTGACCGGTGCCGCCCTGTTGCGCAAAGGCATCAATCCCGTTCCGTTTTTGGTGGCCCTCGCCATTTCCAGCAACATCGGCGCGGCGGCAACCTTGATAGGCAATCCGCAAAACATGATGATTGGACAGGTGGCACACCTGAATTTTGGCCGATACATGGCATGGAGTATTTTGCCGGTGGTTTTTGCCATGACCGCCGCCTTTGGAATAATCTGGCTGATGTCACGGAATAATCTACGGGCGAGCTTGCCGGACCAGAACGGAAAGCAACCTCAAAACTATCCTTACAACCGGGTTCATACCGTAAAAGGCATTATTATTCTGGGCGTGGTCATCGGTCTGTTCTTCACGTCAGTTCCAAAAGAAATCATTGTATTGGCGGCCGCCGGCATCCATCTGGCCAGCACTAAATTCCGGACGGAGGATCTGCTGGGTTTGGTGGAGTGGCCGATTCTTGTGCTTTTTATGGGATTGTTCGTTGTGGCCGGAGCATTTCAATCCACGGGTTATGGCCAGGTGGCCGTTCAACGGATGGCTCAAAGCGGATTTAATCTCAGTGCGCCCGTCAACCTGACCTTGACCACGGCGGTTTTGTCCAATCTGGCGGGCAATTCAGCCGCGATCATGCTGCTGCTCAAGGTGGTCAATCTGGCCACACCGGCCACACCCTACATTCTTGCGCTGGCCAACAGCTTTGGCGGCAGCCTGATCATCATTGGCAGCGTATCCAACATCATCGTGGTCCAGCAGGCACACGACATGGGGATAAAAATTTCCTTCTGGGATTTTGCGAGATTGGGAATACCCGTCACCCTGGCCGCGCTGGCCGGCCTGCTCGTCTGGGTTGCCCTGGCAGCTTGATGCCGTGGACTGCTCGTCCGCCTCGATCAGAAATAAGAGGGTAAAGAAGAGACCGCCGACGTTAATCCACGCCGGCTCCGGCCGCTGGCGTCTGCCATGAGCATTCCATTGGCACGGCTGCGGTTCCACCGGAGTGGAATCTTGCGAAGTTCGCGAAACCGTGTTTAATCCCCCGGTATGGCAGCCATTTGATTTGCCGGAGGAATTTTAATGAACGAAACCAATTTGCCGGCCTCCGCGCCGTGGATCGAAACGAACGCGACGGTGATGGCGCGTTTTTATCATCTGTTCTCCAGCCACCAGTCGTCCATCGGCACGCACTTGCTGCTCATCTTGGTGCTGGTCGTCCTGTTGCACCTGACGGTCAGGATTGTGCGGGGCATCAGCGAATGGCTCATCAACAAAAGCCACGCGCAGAAAAGTCCGTTCGACTTTGTCACGCAGCAGCCCAAGTTCATCACGCTCATCCAGCTTGTCTCCAGCGCGGTGACGTTCGTCATGTATTTTTTTGCGGTGGGACTGATGCTGGAGGAATTCGGTGTGAACCTGACGGCTTATCTGGCGAGCGCGTCCATCATCGCGCTGGCCATCAGCTTCGGTTCGCAGGGGCTGGTGCAGGACGTGGTCATCAGTCTGACGCTGATTTTTTCGGACGCGATGGACGTGGGCGATCTGGTGGAGATTGCCGGCACAGTGGTGGTCGTCGGGCGGGTTGAGGAAATCGGCCTGCGGTTCACGACGCTCCGGAATTTTTACAACCAGGTTGTGTTCATCCCCAACCGCACCATCGCCAACGTGAGCCGGTTCCCGCACGGCGGCGTGTTTGCCTATGCGGATATACAGATTCCGGCGGGCGTGGACCGGGACAAGGCCGTCCAGGCCATCGGGGACACGGCCAACGGAATGTGGGCGCAGTTCGGCGCGATTATTTTGGGCCAGCCGGTGGTGGGGCCGATGGAGACGGCGGTGACCGGCGGCTGGAATTTTGTCCGGGTCCATTTCAAGATCTGGCCGGGCCAGGGGAACCTGATTGAAACGACTTTTCGCCAGCAAATCATCAGCGACATGAAAACCTTCAGCCC